>NZ_JAVRHT010000004.1:0-135110 GCF_031846415.1 Rubrivirga litoralis
ATCCACTGATCCACTGATCCACTGATCCACTGATCCACCCCGCCCGTGCGCGTCGCCTCCTTCGACCTCCACCCCTACCGGCTCCCGCTCACCGACGCTGTCGTGTGGAACGGCGAGCGGCGCGAGACGCGCGAGGGCGTGCTGCTCCGCCTCCACGACGAGCGCGGTCGGGCGGGGTGGGGCGACGCCGCCCCGCTCCCCGGGTTCAGCCGCGAGACCGTCGCCGAGGCCGAGGCCGCCCTCCGCGCGCTCCTCCCCGCCCTCGACGGCCGCGACCTCGACGCGCGCGACGTGCTCCGCCCGGACGGCCCGTTCCACACCGCGCTCGACGCGGCCGGCCTGCCGTCGTCGGCCCGGTTCGCGCTCGACCTCGCGCTCGCCGACCTCGCCGCGCAGGACCTGGGGCGGACGCTCCCGCAGGCGCTCCACCCCGACCCGCCGGTCGTCCTCCCGCTGAACGGGCTGCTCATGGGCGACCGCGAGGCCGTCGTCGCACACGCGGGGCGGCTGGCGGCCGAGGGCTGGGCCGCGGCCAAGCTCAAGGTGGGGCGGCAGGCCATCGAGGACGACGCCGAGACGGTCCGCGCCGTGAGCGGAGCCCTGGGCGGGGCGGTCCTGCGCCTGGACGCCAACCGGGCGTGGACGGCGGATCAGGCTCGCGCCTTCGCCCGCGCCGTCGAGGGCGTCCCGCTCGACTACGTCGAGGAGCCGACGCCGGACGCCGGCGACCACCCCGCCCTGTGGCTCGACACGGGCCTGCCGGTCGCGCTCGACGAGACGCTCCAGGAGCCGGGCGGGGCGGCGCACGTGAGGGGCTGGGCGGCGGCGGCCGTCCTCAAGCCGACGCTCGTGGGCGGGCTCGCGGCCGCGCTCCGCCTCGCCGCCGCCGCGCGTGCCGTCGGCGTGCGGGCCGTGCTCAGCGCGTCGTTCGAGAGCGGCGTCGGGCTCCGGGGCGTCGCCGCGCTCGCCGCCGCGACGGGCGCCGAGCCGGCCGGTCTCGACACGTACCGCTGGCTCGCGGAAGACGTCGTGCCCCCGCTCCCGCTCGACCGCCCGCGCGTGGACCTGCCCGCCCTGTTCGCCGCCTCGCCCGAGGTGCGGGTCCCGTGACCGACCCCGTCCGCCACCACGCCCGCGCCCGCCCCAGCGCGCCCGCCCTCGTCACGCCCGACGCGGTGTGGACGTGGGCCGAGCTGGACGCCCGCGTCGGCGCCTGCGCCGCGCGCCTCGCCGCCCCGCCCCGGGCGCCCGACGTGTGGCAGGGCGCCGCCCCGCTCGCCGTCCGCGCCCAGACCTCGCCGGACCTCGTGGTGCTGACGCTCGCCGCGCTCCGGTCGGGGCCGACGCTCGTCCCGCTCTCGACGCGCTGGCCGGCGGCGGCGGTCGCCGACGCGCTCGACCGTCTCGGCCTGGACGCGCTCGTGGCCGACGGCTCTGACGGCGCCCCGACCGGCCTCGACACCACCCCGCTCGACGCGCTCGCGCGGGCGGGGCGGGGCGGGGCAGAGGAGCGGGGCGGGGCGGGGGAGGCCGCCCAGTCTGCGGTGGCATCCTCGACCACGTCGTTGCGTGCAACGACGCTACGCAAGGGCGGGGCGGGGGAGGGCGGAGCGGGAGCGGGGCGGGGCGGCGCACGAACCCCGACCCCCGAACCCCTCGACCCCCAAACCCCTTTTACCGTCGTCCATACGTCGGGGTCGACGGGCGTGCCGAAGGCGGCGCTCCACACGGTCGGCAACCACGTGGCGAGCGCGCGCGGCGTGAACCGGCGCCTTGGACTGGGGGCGGACGGCCGCTGGCTCCTCGACCTCCCGCTGTACCACGTCGGCGGGCTGGGCGTCGTGGTCCGGTGCGCGCTCGAAGGCGCCGCGATGGTTCTCCCCGGCGAGGGCATGAGCACGGCCGAGGCCGTCCGCGTGCTGCGGCCGACGCATGCCTCATTCGTCTCGACGCAGCTCCGCCGCCTCCTGGACGCGTTGGGCGGGGCGGCTGGCGGCGCCGCGAGCCTCCGCGCCGTGCTCCTCGGCGGCAGCGCGATCCCCGCTAGCCTGCTGGACGAGGCCGCCGCCCGCGGCCTGCCCGTCGCCACGTCGTACGGGCTGACCGAGATGACGTCGACCGTCACCGCGACAGCGGCCGGCGCCGGCCGCCCCGCCCTCGCCACGTCGGGCGCCGTCCTCGACGGCCGCGCGCTCCGCCTCACCGCCGGTGGCGAGATCGAGGTGGGCGGGGCGGCCCTCTTCGCGGGCTACCTCGGGCCGGACGGCCTCGCCCCGCCCGGTGCGTGGTTCGCGACCGGCGACCTCGGGCACCTGGACGACGCCGGCCGCCTCGTCGTGACGGGCCGGCGCGGACTCATGTTCGTGTCGGGCGGCGAGAACGTGCAGCCCGAGGCCATCGAGGCCGCGCTCCTCGCGCTCGACGGCGTCGCCGAGGCCGTCGTCGTGCCCGTCCCCGACGCCGACTTCGGGCACCGCCCCGCCGCCTTCGTGCGCACCACGAGCGCCGCCCCGCCCGACGCGGACGGCCTGCGGGCCGCGCTCCGCCGGACGCTCCCCGGCTTCATGGTGCCCGTCGCCGTTTACGCCTGGGGCGGGGCGGGGGGCATGAAACCGGACCGCCCCGCCCTGGCGGAGAGGGCGGGAGGGATGGGGAGGAATAGAGGAGCGGAGGGATGAGCAGATGCCCCCGCCCCTCTGCTCATCCCTCACCCATCCCCTCATCCCGCATCCCTCCTTACAGCAAGTCGTCCCGGAAGTCGTCGACCTCGGCGTCGTCGCGGAGCCCTTCGAGCCACGCCTGGAGCACGCGCTGCCGCTTCTGCTGGAGGAGCTGCTGCCGGATCTGCTCGCGGAGCTCCGGCGTCAGCTCGGCGTCGGTGCCGCCGACGAGCGACGTCGTGCGGACGACGAACGCGGCCTGGTCGCCCCCGATGACCCCGCTCCGCTGGCCGGGCTGGAGCCCGAACGCGGCGCCGACGGCCCGCGGTTCGCGCCCGAACTGCGGCACGACCGGGTCGGCCAGCGACAGGTCCGACGCCCGCTCGACGTCCGTCCCAGCCGCCTGGGCGATGCCGGGCAGCGAGCCGGCGGCGAGCGCCTGCTGGAGCTTCTCCTTCTGGACGGCCTCCTTTTTGTCGAGGAGCACGGCCGACTCGATCTGGTCGCGGACCTCGTCGAACGGGGCCACGCCTTCGGGCCGCTCGTCGACGAGGCGGACGACGATGAAGCTGTCGCCGGCGTCGATCGGGTCCGACACGGCGCCCTCGGAGGCGCGGCGGAGGAAGCGGTTCAGCTCGCGGCCGACTTCGAGGCCGGGGATCCCGATCTGGTCGGCCTGGATCTGCGTCTCGGTCGGGGCGGTCCCGCGCTCCCGGGCGGCCTCGGCAAAGTCCTGGTCTTCGAGGTCGAGGAACGCCTGGAAGTCCTCGGCCTCGCCCATCACGCGGTCGATGTCGCCCTCGACGGGGCGCGAGACGCGGACGAGCTCAACCTCCTGGTCGGCCCGGTCCTCGACCTCGATCAGGTGGACGCCGTAGGGCGTCTCGACCGGACCCACGACCTGCCCGAGCGGGGCGGCAAAGGCGGCCTGCTCGAACTCGGGGTTGAGCTGGCCGCGCCCGAACCACCCGAGCTCGCCGCCCCGGTCCTTGTTGCTCTCGTCGGTCGAGAACTGCCGGGCGGCCTGCTCGAACGAGAGCTGGCCGGACTCGATCTGCTGCTTGACCTCGCGGGCGCGCTCGGCCTGGCCGGCGGGGAGCAGGATGTGGCGGGCGCGGAGTGAGGGCTCGCTGGCGGGGCGGACGCCCGTGATGCGGGCGACGTACGCCTGCCCCCCGGCGACGACCGGGCCGACGACGCGGCCGGCGGTCGGGTTCTGGAACACGGCCGTCGCGAGCGCGGCCGGGAGGTCGCCGGCGCCGACGTACTGGGCCTCGACCTCGCCGCCGAACGAGTTCCGCCGCGCGAACGAGACGGGGTCGGGCGCCGTGCGGAAGTCGGCGACGAGGCCGCGGAGCTCGTCCGTGGCCCGGGCCGAGTCCTCGGCCGTCGGCGTCTTCGGGAAGGCCACGTACTCGACGGCGTAGGTGGCCGGCCGCTCGTAGTCGGCCTCGTGCGTGCGGTAGTAGTCGCGGAGGTCGTCGTCGCTTACCTGGACCTCGCTGTCGGGGACGTCGGCGTAGCGGAGGGCGACGAACTCGGCGCCGGCCCGCCGGTTCTGGCGGACGAACGCGGCGTCGACCTCGGCGTCGGAGACGCGGGCCGAGGCGCCGATCAGGGCGGCGAGCTTGGCCTGGCGCCGGTTCCGGCGGACCTGCTCCTCGATGGCGATCAGCTGCTCGGTGTACTGGGGGTCCTCGACGACCTGCTGGAGCGCGGCCCGGTCGACGCCGCCCTGGCCGTCGCCGAGCACCTGGAGGATGAGCGGGTCGGGGTTCGGTCCTTCGATGAGCTCGTAGACCTCGTCGTCGGTGACCTGGATGCCCAGCCGGTCCATCTCGCGCTCGACGAGCGCGTTGTCGACGAGGGCGTCGAACACCTGGTTCTCGATCTGGGCCTGGAGCCCGTTTGAGACCGGGACGCCCTGGGCCTGGTACGCCTGGACCTGCTGCTGGACCGCGTTGTTGAACAGCTCGCCGTCGATGGCGACGCCGTCGACCGTCCCGATCGTCCGCCCGTCGCGGCCGCGGCCGACGTTGTCGAACGCGCCCGAGTCCTGGAGCGCCCACAGGCCGCCGAAGGCGACGACGAGGACGCCGACGAGCACGCCGCCGGCCCGCTCTCGAATGCTGTTCATCACTCCGGCCATGTCTCGCTCCGCGTGCGCGGGGGTTGGGGGGCGGCGGTCGCCGCAAGCGCTAGGCGCCGGCAGCGCCGGCTCGACTCAGGGAACCCGGAAGCTAGCCCGCGCCGTGTGGCGCCCCGGGGAAAAAACGAGCGGGGCGGGGTGGGGGCTCGCTCGGCTCGCCGGGAACGGGGAATAGGGAAATGGGAACGGGCAGAGGGGCGGGGTGGGGCACGCCGATTGGCCGCCCCGCCCGTGAAGCGGGTGGCGAACCCGAGGCGGGGTGGGCTCGGGGGCAGCGCCGCCCCGCCCGCTGCCGCCCCGCCCAGTGCCGCCCCGCCCGTGGGGCGGGCGGCGAACCCGGCGGGGGCGGGGTGAACCCGGAGGCGGGGCGGCCAGGGACGGCAGGACATCGTCCCGAGGCGGCGGCAGTCCCCCTCCTGGCCACCCCGAAGGGACGGCGCAGCCAGGAGGGGATAGGGGTGGTCGTCGGGCGGGCGGGACGGTTCCGCCCGACGTCCGCCCCGCCCGGTGCCCCGCCCGACGCCGTTGCATGCAACGGCGCTACGTGGTGCCCTGGCATCCGTGGGGCGGGGCGGTCATCTTCCCCGTTCCCCGTTCCCCGTTCCCCGTTCCCCGTTCCCCGTTCCCCGTTCCCCGTTCCCCACAAAAAAGCGGGCCGAGGCGGGGCGAACCCCGAGCCTCGGCCCGCCTCTCTCTCTCCCCTTTGGGGACTCGGTGCCGCCCCCGCCCGCCGCCTCCGAGGACGGCCTGCGGGGGCGGGGCGGTGGATGTCTAGGCGGCCACGCGGTGGGTCTCGAACTGGCCGCGCAGCGTGCGGAGCGTCTTCGAGAGGACCTGCGAGATGCGGGCCTCGGTCAGGTGGAACTCGCCGGCGATCTCGCGGAGCGTGAGGCCCTCGAAAAAATACAGGTGGACGATCCGCTGCTCACGCTCGGGGAGCCGCCCGACGAGCGCGCCCACGAACCCGTTGGTCGAGGCGGCCTCGGCGCTGGCGTCGGCGGGCTCGGCGTCGGGCGAGGCGACGACGTCGAGCGGCGTAGGCCGGTCGTCGCCGCCGTCGTAGAGCGAGAGCGCGAACCGCTGCTGGGCGTCGCCGAGGAGCCGGTTGTAGGACCGGACGCTCACGCCGAGCCGGCCGGCGACCTGGGCCGCGCGCGGCTCGGTCCCGAGCTCCTGGCTGAGCACCTCGGCCGTCCGCGACGCCTCGGCCACGCGGCGGCGGCGGTCGCGGGAGAGGCAGTCGATGGTCCGCAGGAAGTCGACGAGGGCGCCGCGGATGCGGCCGAAGGCGAACGACGCGAACGGCGTCCCGCGGTCGGGGTCGTACGACCCGAGCGCCTGGAGCATCCCGAGCATCCCCGCGTTCTCGAGGTCGCGGTAGGTGGCCAGCGGGTGGTCGGGCAGCGTGATGCGGCGGGCCAGCGAGCGGACGAGCGGGAGGGCGGCGACGGCGACGGCCCGCGCGTGCTCGTCGACGTGGCTGGTCTCGGCGTCTCGTTCGACGACGTAGCGTTCGACGGCGTCCTGGAGCGAAGAGGTCATGGGTGTGGCGGGCCGGGTGGGAGGGAAGAGGCCGCGTCGAGCGACGATTCCCCCTTCTGCAAGCCCGGTGCCACGGCCCGCCCGCCCCGCCCCCTGCCGCCGCCGACGGCCTTCAGGGGGCGCTGAGGGAACCCCCACAGTCCCGCTACGCCCCGTCAAACGGCGTTCGCGCTCGTTTCCGGCGCTCCGTCCGCCCCGCCCGGTGCGCCGGGCGCCCGTCTCCGCCGAGCACGCATTCGTAACGGGGCGGGTAGAATCGGGGCGGGGCGGCTCCATCCGCCCCGCCCGCCTAGGTTCGGGGAGGTACGGGGTACTCGGTACGAGGTACGCGAGCGCCGAGGCGGAATCGGACCGTACCTCGTACCCGGTACCCCGTACCCGCCCGGGGGGTCTTCTAGGTGACCGGGCCGCCCTCGGCCGGCGCCTCGTACTCCATGTGCGCGCCCGTCCGCAGCGCCTCGTCGACGGCGTCGAACGCGCGGTCGACGTCGGCCGGCGGGTTCCAGACGAACGGGGCGAGGCGGAGGACGCGGCCCTTCCGGCTATCAGCGTAGACGTCCTGGGACTTGAGCCACGCGGCCAGGCGGTCGGCGTGCTCGACCTCGAGGACGAGCATGGCCCCGCGCCGCTCGGCCTCGCGCGGCGAGCGGACGCCGAGACCCAGCGCCTCGGCCCGCTCGATGGCGCGCGCGCCCTTGGCGAGCGTGTCGGCGCGGACGGCCGCGATGCCCTCGCCCAGCAGCACGCGGAGCCCCTCGACCGCGTGGTACATCGACGCCACGGCCGTCGTGCCCGCCAGGAACCGCCGGCGGACCTCCGGGTGGTCGGCCGGCGCGTCGGCGAACGCGAACGGGTCGGCGTCGGCGAGCCACCCCGCCAGGCGCGGGCGGAGATCGAGCCCGGGGTGGACCCAGAGGTAGGCGTTCCCGGTCGACCCGCACGCCTCCTTGAGGAGCCCGCCGAAGTACACGTCGGCCCCGAGCGCCGCCGCGTCGACCACGACCGACGCCGTCGCGTGGTAGCCGTCGATGGCGAACAGGGCGCCGTGGCGGTGGGCGGCGTCGGCGATCCGGCGGAGGGCGTCGTCGGTCAGGACCTCGCCGGTCGCGAACCCGACGTGCGACACGACCACCCAGGCCGTCCGGTCCGTCACCGCGTCGCAGACCGCGTCGACGTCGACGAACCCGTCCGCCCCGGCGGCCACCTCGACCGGGCGCACGTCGCGGAGCCCGGCCCACCGCTGGACCGAGTGGCGGACCGACGGGAACTCGGCGTCCGTCAGCACGACCTCGGTCCGTCCCGCCCCGCCCGCGCCCTCGAACGGCTCGTCGCACGAGAGGAGGCACTGAACCGTCCAGTGCACGTTGGGCTGGAGGATGCACGTGCCCGGCTCGGCGCCGAGGAGCGGGGCAAGCCAGCGGTCGCCGAGCGCCTCGGGCAGCGACCACCACCCGACGTCGGTCCCCAGGTCCCAGCGGTCGGGCACGCGGTTCCAGGCGTCGACGCCGCGCTCGGCCCAGTCGTCGCAGAACGCCTGCATCATGGCCGGCACGGTCCGCGGCATGAGCCCGTGCGTGAACGCCCGGAGCTCGACGGCGGGCGGGGGCGGGGTGGCAAAGCGGTCGCGGAGGTCGAGCATCGGGCGGGGTGGAGGGCGGGGCGGCGGGTACTCGCGCCCGCGGCGCCGGTTGCAGCCGCCCCGCCCTCGTGCCACAGCACGCCGCCCGTTACCCCCGCCCGTGTGAGCGGATTCGGCGGACGGGGTGGCGGCTCCTGTGCGACCGCGCCGCTACGCCTGCGCGGTCGGGGCGGGGCGGCCCACGTCGCGGAGGACGAGGCCGCTCTTCGGCAGCGCCGGCAGGCGCGAAAAGTCGACCTGGAGGTCCTGCTCGGGGACGCGGTACGGGAGGCCGGCCAGGAACCGGGAGGTCTCCTTCATCAAGCGGATCGTGATCCACTCGCCCGCGCAGCGGTGGTTCTCGAAGTGGTCGCCGCCGCCCTGCGGGATAAAGTTGAACGGGCTCTCGTCCCAGCTCTTGAACCGCTCGGGCCGAAAGTCCTCCGGGTCGTCCCACGTGCGCGGGTCCTGGTCCGTCCCGTAGAGGTCGAGGATCACGCGCCGCCCCTTGGGGAAGGTGTAGCCCTCCCACGTGAAGTCGTGCCGCACGCGGGCGGCCACGGCCGGGAAGAACGGGTACACGCGGCGGATCTCCTGGACGAACCGCTCGGCGGCGGCGTCGCCCGCGCCGCCGGCGATCGCGTCCCGGACGGCGGGGTGGGCGTGGAGCGCGTGGCCAATGAACGCCACGTAGACGGCGATCGCGACGACGGGCCGGAGGATGTTGAGCAGGTCGACGCCCGCAATGTGGGCGTCCAGCAGCTGCCCGTCCAGCGTGCGGTGCCAGGAGATCACGTGGGCCGCCGTGTTCTCGGCCGGCTGGAGCCGCCCGGCGCGAACGTCCTCGACGAGCCCCTCGGCCCATGCGTTGGCCCGCTTGCGCGCGATCCGCGAGGCCACGTGCCGCCACCCGATCGACCCGGCCCCGTTGAAGAGGAGCGTGAGCTGGCGCGTCCTTTTGTCCACGTCGCTCTCGGGGAGCGGGACGCCGGCCCACGCGCAGACGGCGCGCGCGAGGACCTCGCACGCCTCGTCGAACAGGACGACCTCGTCCCGCCCCGCCCACCTCTCGGCGGCCGCGGTCCACTCGGCGGCGGTTTGGTCGGCCAGGCTCTCGATCCGGTCCGGCGTCATGAGCGACATGAGCATCGTCTTGCGGTGGAGGTGCTCGGCGTCGTCGAGCCCCTGCACGCCGCCCTTCCCGAGCAGCGTCCGCACGACGAGCCCGGGCATGGCCCCGCGCCGCTCGAACCGCTCCGTGTCGTAGAGCAGGCGGGCCGCCTCCGGCCCCGTCATGCAGATGGCCTTCTCGAACATGAGGCGCGTCTCGAACGCGTCGGTCCCGAGGCGGTGGCACTCGTGGGCGATAAAGCGGTAGGGGTCGCTGATGAAGGCGAGCGAGCTGTCGAGGGCGGCGGTCTGGGGGAGCGCGGGCATGGGCGGGGTGGGGAGGGTGGGGCTCCAAAGGCGCGCGGCGCCGGGAGGGTCCGCCCCGCCCCGCGTTTTGGCGCCGACGGGGGTTTCCCGGGCGCGCTGCTCAGGGCAAGGGCCGCGGGCGGACCCACGGAGAGGGGCGCCCGAGACGACACCGAGGTCTACGAGGAGCGGCGGTAGTCCCCCTCCTGGTCAGGAGGGGCTAGGGGTGGTTGCGACGAGGGCGGGGCGGTTCAGCCTTGGCACCGCCCCGCCCCGCCCGATGCCGCCCCGCCCCGCATCACGCGCCGTGCTCGGACGGGCGACCGGCGGTCGCATTCGCCCCGCTCATGGCGCGGACGGACTCGAAGGGCGGAGTGGTGCCTGATGGCGGTGCCGCGGCCCGACGGCGTTGCGTGCAACGCCGCTACGGTTGCCGCCCCGCCCCGCCCCGCCCCCGCGCGGTGCGGGCGGGGCGGCGTGCCGTGCGCCCACGGGCGACCGCCGGCCGCCCCTACGGTCCCACCCCGCCCACCGCTCGGGCGGGGCGGCCGCACGTTCGCTTCCCGCTTCCCGCTCTATTCCCCCAGCCCCACGATCCGCCCGATCACGTCGACGGCCGAGACGCCCTCGGCCTCGGCGTTGAAGTTGGTCACGATCCGGTGGCGGAGGACCGGGACCGCGATCCGGTCGACGTCGGCCGCGAGCGGCGTCACGCGGCCGTCGAGGAGCGCGAGCGCCTTGGCGCCCAGCACGAGGTACTGGCTCGCGCGCGGCCCGGCCCCGTACGACAGGTACTGCGTCACGAAGCCCGGCGCGCCCTCGCGGCCCGGCCGCGTCCGCGACACTAGGCGGACGGCGTGCTCGACGACGTGGTCGGCGACGGGCGCGTGGCGGACGAGGGCTTGGAACGCGGCGAGGTCCTCGGCCGAGAGCGCGGGCTCCGCCCCGCCCCGCGCGTCGCCCGTGGTGGCCTTGACGACGGCCACCTCGTCGGCGAACGGCGGGTAGTCCAGCCACAGGTTGAGCATGAAGCGGTCGAGCTGGGCCTCGGGCAGCGGGTAGGTCCCCTCCTGCTCGATCGGGTTCTGGGTCGCCAGCACGAAGAACGGGTCGGGCAGCTCGAAGCGGTGGCCGGCCGCCGTCACCTGGCGCTCCTGCATGGCCTCCAGGAGCGCCGCCTGCGTCTTCGGCGGCGTCCGGTTGATCTCGTCGGCCAGGACCACGTGGGCGAAGATCGGCCCCTGGACAAAGCGGAAGCTCCGGCGCCCCGTCTCGCGGTCCTCGTCGACCACCTCGGTCCCGGTGATGTCGCCGGGCATGAGGTCGGGCGTGAACTGGACGCGGCTGAACGAGAGGTCGAGCGCGTCCGAGAGCGTGCGGATGAGGAGCGTCTTGGCCAGCCCGGGCACGCCAACCAGCAGGACGTGCCCGCGCGCGAGCAGCGCGACCACGAGCCCCTCGACGGCGGCCTCCTGGCCCACGACCACGCGGCCGACCTCGCGGCGGAGCCGGCCGTAAGCGTCGGAGAGGGCGCCGACGGCGGCGGGGTCGGTCGGGTCGATGGGCATGGGCGGGGCGGTCGGGGCGGGGGGAAGCTCGCACCACGCGCCGCCCCGCCCCCCGAGTTCCCGAACGCGCCCCGCCCGCTGCCGCCCCGCCCGCGGCGAGGGCGGGGAGGGCCGCCCCGACTGCCGCCTCAGGACGCTCGCCGCGGGACCCCCGCCGCCCCGCCCCGGTTGACGCCCCGCCGCTCTCCGCCCCGCCCCCATGTTTCACGTCGTCCCGCTCGGGACCGGCTCCGCGCTCCCCACCAAGACCCGCCACCTCGCCGGGACCGTCGTCCGCCGCGAGGGGCGGAGCGTCCTGTTCGACTGCGGCGAGGGGAGCCAGCTCCAGCTCGTCCGCGGCGACCTCACGCGGGGCCGGCTCGACGCCGTGTGCATCACGCACCTCCACGGCGACCACTTTTTCGGGCTCCCCGGCCTCCTCACCACGCTGGCGCTCCTGGAGCGCGAGGACCCGCTGACGATCGTCGGGCCGCCCGGGCTCGCGTCCATCCTGGGCGCCATCCCCGGGTTCGGCGACGGCGGCCCCTACGAGATCCGCTACGTCGAGCTGGAGGAGGGTTTCGAGCACGCCGTCGTGTACGAGGACGAGCACGTGACGATCGAGGCGCGGCCGCTCGAGCACCGCGTGTTCTGCGCCGGCTTCCGGTACCAGGAAAAGGAGCGGCCGGGCTCCATCGACGGCGAGGGCGCCCGCGCGTCCGGCGTCACCGAGGGGTGGCAGTACGAGGCCCTCAAGCGCGGCGAGGCCGTCGACCTGGAGGGCGGGGGGACGCTCGCGCCGGACGGGCTCGTCGGGCCGCCCAAGCCGGGCGCCGCCTTCGCCTACGTCCTCGACACGGTCCCCTGCGACGGCGGCCGCGCCCTCGCCGACCGCGCCGACCTCCTCATGCACGAGGCCACGTTCACCGACGAGCACGCCGAGCGGGCCGCCGACGTCGGCCACTCGACGGCGCGGCAGGCGGCCGAGGTCGCCCGCGACGCACACGCGGGGCGGCTCCTCATCACGCACTTCTCGGCCCGCTACACCGATGCCGCCCCGCTCGTGGCCGAGGCCCGCGAGGTGTTCGAGAACGCGGACGCGGCCGAGGAGCTGGAGCGCTATGAGGTCCGGCGGTAGCCGCCCCGCCCGTAGGCCGGCGACCCGCTCGCGTGGGGGCGGGGCGGCTCCGGTCGGGCCGCTTCACCACCCCGCCCGCTCGGGCGGGGCGGTTCAGTCCTGGAGCGCCCACCGGACGAACGCCTCGACCCGTCAGGTCGGCGCAGCCAAGTCGCCCAGGTGGTCCGCCACGATGGCCCGGACGATGGGCAGGCTGACGGCCTGGTTGGCTGCGCCGTCCCCTCCGGGGGTGTCGTGCACGGCCACGTTGCGGAACCCGACCATCCGCTGCATCCGGTCCCCGAGCGGGGCGGGGAGACTGCCGGCCTCGACGAGGAGGCGGACCCCGAAGGGACGGCGTTAGCCAAGGCGTCGCGGCTGGTCTGCGGCACGCCCGCCCCGCCCACGCGGGCGCGGCGCATGGCGAGGTCGATGGCCGCCTGGCACGCCCGCTGAAGGTTGAGCACGACCGCGTCCTGCCGCGTCTGGTCCGCGAGCCCAGGATCGGCGGCGGCCTCCTCGGGCACGCGCCGGAGGCACCGCTCGATCGCCGCGGCCTTGTTGGCTACGCCGGCCTCCGGCTGAGGACGACGTCGTCAGCCATGCACGCGGCCCCGCTCGCGGACGTCGTCCAGGATCCCTTGCCGCTCCTCGTTCAAGAGCGCGTAGGCCAACATCGTCCAGACTTCCCAGACCCCGGAGGGACGGCGCAGCCAACGCCCGCGCCGTCGGGTCGGCGTCGTAGACCACGCGGCCGGTCCGCAGTACCTCGGCGCGCATGACCGTCGAGGCCGAGCGGAGGTCGACGTCGACGCCCAGCGCGGCGGCCAGCGCCTCCTGCGCGTCGAACCGCTCGACCGGGTCCATCGGGCGGGGCGGGAGCACGGCGAGGTCGAGGTCGCTGTCCGCCCGCCCCGCCCCGCCCGCGCGCGAGCCGAACAGGTAGACGGCCTGCGCGCTGGGCACGCGGTCGAGGAGGGGACGGAGGTCGGGCGGGGCCACGGCGCGAGGTAGGGCGACCGGCCGCCCCGCCCCCGGCCGGGCGGGGCGCCACGCGCCTCGTTCAGCGGCAGAGTGCCTCGTGCGCGGAGTCGGAGCTGGTCGCTCGATTCGACAACCACCCCTGGCCGCTCCTGGCTGCGCTGACCTGGCGGTTGACCAGGAGGGGAACTCCTCGCCCCGCCCGACCTCTGCCCCGGTCACGCATGAAGACCGTCTGACTCTGCCCGAGATGCCCGCCTGCGGGTGGGGCGGGGCGGGCTCTTCCCGCTGTGTCGGACCGCCCCGCCCGAGTCCGTCGCTCGCGGGCGGGGTGGGGCAGGAACCGCGGCGCGGCGGGGCGGGGTACCGTGCCCCGTGGCAGAGGACGCACCCGACACCAACCAACGGCCGCCCCGCCGGCTCGCCCGCCGGCTCGGGGCGCTCCTGTGGCCGTACCGCTGGCAGGTCGCCGGCGCGCTCGCGCTGACGCTCGCCGTCGCCTTCCTGGGGCCGCTCCGGCCGCGGCTCGTCCAGATCGCCGTCGACGACCACATCACGACCGGCGACCTGCCCGGCCTCTTCCGCGTCGTCGCGCTCATCGGGCTCGTGCTGCTCGGCGAGGGGGTCGCGTCGTTCGCGCTCACCTACCTCACGCAGTGGGTCGGGCAGCACGCGCTCTACGACCTCCGCACGCGCGTTTTCCGGTTCGTCGAGCGCCAGCGGCTCGCGTTCTTCGACAAGACGCCCATCGGCACGCTCATCACGCGGGCCACGTCCGACATCGAGGCGCTCGCCGACCTCCTCTCGGCCGGGGCGGTGACCATGATCGGGGACCTCGGGCGGCTCCTGTTCATCGGCTACTTCATGCTGTCGCTGAACCTGGAGCTGGGGCTCGTGGCGCTCCTCGCGCTCCCGCCGATGGTGCTCGCGACCGAGGTGTTCCGGCGCAAGATGCGGCGGGCCTACCGCGAGACGCGCAAGCAGGTCGGCCGGCTCAACGCGTTCCTCCAGGAGCACGTCTCGGGCATGTCGGTCGTCCAGATCTTCGGGCGCGAGGGCGAGGAGCAGCGCCGGTTCGAGGACGTCAACGCGGCCCACCGCGACGCCCACGTCCAGACGGTCTACTACTACGCCCTGTTCTACCCCGTTGTCGACCTCATCGCGTCGGTCGCGCTCGGGCTCGTGGTCTGGTTCGGGGGGACCGAGGCCATGCGCGAGGCGGTCACGGTCGGGACGCTCATCGCGTTCGTCCAGTACGTCCGCATGTTCTTCGAGCCGGTCCGCAACCTGTCGGACCAGCTCAACTCGATCCAGGCCGCCTTCGCCGCGTCCGAGCGCGTGTTCGACCTCCTCGACGACGACCAGTCGCTGGCCGCCCCGCCCCGCCCCGCCCACTTCGACGGCGGCCGCGCCCGCGGCCGGATCGCCTTCGAGGACGTGTGGTTCGCCTACGAGCGCCTGCCGGAGGCGGAGAGGGATGGGGAGGGATCGGGGATCGAGAGGGATGGGCAGACGAGGGGCGGGGCGGCCGGCGGCGAGGACTCTGCTCATCCCTCCTCATCCCCTCATCCCCCATCCCTCCCGGACTGGAACTGGGTCCTGCGCGGCGTCTCGTTCGTGGCCGAGCCCGGCGAGACGCTCGCGCTCGTCGGGGCGACGGGCTCGGGGAAGTCGACCATCCTCTCGCTGCTGCTCCGGTTCTACGAGCCCCAGCGCGGGCGCGTGACCATCGACGGGATCGACGTGAAGGACCTCCCGCTCGACGAGCTCCGCCGGCAGGTCGGGCTCGTGCTCCAGGACGTGTTCCTGTTCTCGGGCTCCATCGAGGAGAACGTGACGCTGGGCGCCGACGTCCCGCGCGAGCGCGTGGTCGGGGCCGCCGAGCTCGTCGGCGCCGACCGCTTTATCGACCGGCTCCCCGACGGCTACGCCTCCGACGTCGGCGAGCGGGGCGGGACGCTGTCGCTCGGGCAGCGCCAGCTCCTGTCGTTCGTCCGCACGCTGCTCTACGACCCGGCCGTCCTCGTCCTCGACGAGGCCACGTCGTCGGTCGACACCGAGACCGAGGAGGCCGTGCAGCGCGCGGTCGACGTGCTCATGGACGGGCGGACGGCGCTCGTCGTCGCGCACCGGCTCTCGACGGTCCAGGACGCCCAGACCATCCTCGTGCTCCACAAGGGCGAGGTCCGCGAACGGGGCAGTCACCAGGCGCTCCTGGCCCAGGGCGGCCTCTACCGCCGGCTCTACGAGCTCCAGTACGCCGACCAGGAGCGGGCCGCGGCCTGACCGCCCCGCCCGCGCGGCAAAGCGGGGGCGGGGTGGTGCCTCCCGGCCGCCCCGCTCTCGTCCCGCCCTGCAACGGTGCGACGTGGGGCGGGGCGGCTTGACAAGGAGCCAGAGGCGTCGTACCATTCATCGTCGATCGACGATAAACCTGTTCCACCAACCCCCGAGACCGATGAAGACCAACGCCTGCTGCGACTGCGACTGCTGCAACGACGGGTGCTGCTGCGGCAGCGCCTGCGACTGCGGCTGCTAGCCGCCTCGCCCGCGAACCGGGCGGGGTGGCGCGGCTTCGGCCCGACCGCCCCGCCCCTTTTTTTTGCCCTCCCCGCCCATGACCGCCACCGTTTCCGCCGCCGCCACAGACGCTGACCTCGCCCGCTGGGCCAAGGCCCTCGGCCACCCCGCCCGGCTCGCCATCCTCCGCACGCTCGGCGCGCAGGGGACGTGCGTGTGCGGCGAGGTGGTCGAAGTCGTCGGGCTCGCGCAGTCGACGGTCTCGCAGCACCTCAAGGTGCTCCGCGAGGCCGGGCTCGTGCGCGGCACGCCCGACGGCACGCGCTCGTGCTACTGCCTCGACGGGGGCGGGGTGGCCGCGGCGTCCGCCGCCCTCGGCGGCCTCCTGGACGGGCTCCACGCGTGCTGCGACGGCGCCTGCTGCTGAAGCGCCCCGTTCGGGGGCTACGCGTCGGCCGCGTGCTGTCTCAGGACGCTGGCGCCTCGGCGGCCTCGCGGAGCGGGGCAGGGAGGGCCGTCGACGCGCCCGTCTGCGTGTTGACCCAGACGAGCGTGCCCTCGCCCTCGGCGTACGTCGTGTCCTCGTCGCCCTCGACCGAGATGGCGTAGGTGAAGGGGAGTGACGACCGGCCGGGCGTGCCGAGCGTGGTCCGCACGACGGCCGTGGCCGGGTAGTGGATGGGGCGCCGGAACTGGAGCGAGACGGCGGCGAGGACGGGGCCGGCGTCGTCCCAGTCGCCCGCGCCGACGTCGGCGAGCATCTCGATCCGGGCCTGCTCGCAGAGCGTGAGGTAGGTCGCGTTGTTGAGGTGGCCGAGGGCGTCGAGGTCGCCCCAGCGGATGGGGATGCGGGTGGTGTGGGTCACGAGCGAAGAGTCGGGAGGGAGAGCACGGCCCGCCCGTCGACCGGGTGCGGATCCGAAGGGTGGACCCGGAGAGCGGGGCGGGGCGTGCTGGCACCGGGCGCCCCGGCCCGAGTTCCCCACCGCTGCCCCTGGCCTTCCACCCCGCCCGTGTCTCCGACCTCATTCGCAAGGCGACCGCTCGCCGTCGTCTCCGGGCGCGGCCGGCTCGGAGCGGCCGGGGGCGTCCAGACCCAGGAGGCCGTCCGCGCCTCGCAGCCGATCGGGCACCGGGCGGTATCCCTACCAAGCCCCGAGCGTCGTGCCGGAGCCCCGGCTTTGCACGCTCGGCGTGGCGCCGCTGGACGCCGCCTGCTGAGCCGCCCCGCCCGCGCCGGCCGCCTCCCGCCCCGCCCCCGCCGAGGGCGGGGAGGTCGCTTTCTGTGGGCGGGGTGGCTCGGCGTGCTCCTCGCCGTCGCCGCGTGCGCCGAGCCCGCCCCGCCCACGCTCACCGTCCGCGGCGTCTACGTCGGGCCGCAGTTCGAGGGGCAGGCCGCGCTCGTCGACCACGAGACGATCCCGGGGCGGATGGACGCCATGCAAATGGGGATGCGCGTCGAGGAGCCGGGCGCCTTCGACGGGATCGCGCCGGGGACGCCGGTCCGCCTCACGCTCGACAGCGCTTCGCTCGCCATCGTCGCCGCCGAGTCGCTTCCGGCCGGGACGCCTCTCGACCTGGCCCCGTGAGCGACGTCGGCGCGGGCGGGGCGGCTAGGGCAGCGTAAAGCGGACGCCGGCCCCAAAGTGCCGGCCCTCGATGGGGCCGTAGACGTAGGCCGTGTCGAACGTGGGGCTAAACCCGGGCACGCCCTCGTAGAACCCAATGAGGGGGCTCGACTGCTTGTAGTCGAACGCGTTCTCGATCGCGAGGTAGAGCTGGGCCATCCGCCCGCCAAACTGGAGGTCCTTCGTGAGCTGGAGGTTGTGGACGGTGTAGACCGGCGACTCGGTGTAGAGCGAGGCGCCCGTCGCCGCCTGGTAGGCGGCCGCGACGTCCGGGCCGTATTGGGGCAGCGCCATCGGCCCGTTCAGCCGCGCCGAGTAGTCGAGGACCACCCCGCCCGGGGCCTCCCACGTGACGCCGGCCGTGCCCTGGTAGTCGGGCGCGAACTCGAGCGGGCGCGTCTCGCCGTCCTGCTCCACGAACACGTCGAGGACCGTCGCGCCGACGGTGTAGCGGAGGGCGCGGCCCAGCGACCCCTAGACCTGGAGCGCGACGCCGCGCGTGGTCGCGCCGCCGTCGAGGTTGGCGTAGCGGATCTCGCCCGGGACCGAGTAGTCGGGCTCGATCTTGTTCGAGAACCGGGTTCAGAAGGCGTCGATGTCGACCGTCACGGGCGACGTTGCGCCCAAGATCTGCTGGAGGCTCCCGGTCACGCTCACGCTCCGCTCCGGCTCCAGGTCCTCCAGGATGAGCGTGGCCCGGCCGCCGGTGTACGCCGCGTGGTCCTCGGTGAACAGGTTGACGACGCGGAAGCCGGTGCCCACGTTGAGCCGGGCCGTCGTGGCCTCGGCCGGCCGCCACTTGACCGCAGCCCGCGGCGACGGGATGACGCCGTAGCCCGGCTGAACATCGGCGCGGAGGCCGCCGAGCAGGGGGAGTCTTTCGTTTACGCGCCAGTCGTCTTGGACGAACACGCCCGGCACGACGCGCGTGTCGGGGCGGTTCTCGACGAGCGCGCCGGCGTCGTCGTAGACGCCGGTCGCGGCCGAGCCGTCGTCGTAGCGGATGGCGCGGAGGGCGGCGCCGGCGAGCAGGTTGTGGCCGTCGAGCGCGGTCCCCTCCGTCGGCGGCGTCCAGACGACCTGGCCGAACCCGTCGGCCTGGGTCGCGGCGTAGGGCACGTCGCCGTAGTACGAGTCCTGGTCGTGGAGCGCGCCGGAGGCCCGGACCGTGAGGTCGGGGCGGGGCGTCCACGTCCCGATGAGCTCGGCGCGGCGCGTGTAGATGGACTCGCCGTAGACCCGGTCCGAGCCGCGCAGGCCGCCGACGTCGTCGAGGAACGGCTCGAAGCCGGCCGCGCGGTCCTCGACGTACGCCTTGGCGACGAGGCTCGCCCGCTCGAACCCCTGCGTGTCCTGGCGCGTGGCCTTGCCGAAGAGGGCGAGCCGCGTCTCGAACGGGCGGTCGGAAAAGCCGTCGCCGTTGTTGTCGTGGTAGTCGGCGACGTGGAAGAGCGTGCCGCTCACGAGCGCGCTCGTGCGGCCCCGGAGCGGGACGGCCGCGAACTCGGCGGCCATCTCGGCGTGCGTCGTCGAGAACACGTTCGTCGAGAGCCGGGGCGCCGTCGACGGATCCTTGGTGATGATGTTGATGACGCCGCCGAGCGCCTCGGACCCGTAGAGCGTCGACATCGGCCCCTTGACGACCTCGACCTGCTTGATGAGCATGGGCGAGATCCCGTTGAGGCCGTAGACCGTCGCCAGGCTGGACATGACCGGCATGCCGTCGATGAGCACGGCCGTGTTCGGCCCGTCGATCCCGTTGATGCGGATGTTGTTCGTGTAGCACACGCCGCAGTCGATCTGCTGGTAGAGCCCGTTCACGCGCTCGACGGCGTCCATGACGTTGGCCGACGGCGTGGTCTCGAGGAACCGGGCGGGCACGACCTCGACCTTGACCGGCGAGTCGCGGACGGCCATCTGCTCGAGCGTGCCCGTGACCACGACGGCGCCGGCCTCGTACGTCGCCGCGTCGAGGTCGACGTCGAGGCGGATCGTCTCGCCCGCTCCGGCCGTCACCCTGCGCTGGACCGGCGCGTAGCCGACGGCCGAGACCGAGACGGTGAACGTGCCCGGGCCGGGGAGCCGGAGCCGGAACCGGCCGTCGGCGTCGGCGGCCGCCCCGCCCGCCGACGAGGCGGACGGTCGCGAGCGGGACCGAGGCGCTGCCCGACGTGACGCTCCCCTCGACCGTCTGCGCCGCGGCCGAGGAGCACAGGAGGGCGACGAGGGCGAGGCCGTAGAAGACACGGGGCATGGGCGGGGCGGAAAAGCGGAAGCAGGAGAGCAAGGCGGGCCGGCGGCCGGCGGGCGGACGCGGCTTCACCGCCTCGCCTCGTCGGCGGGCGGGGCGGGCGCCGTCGCGGCGAGCACGGCGTCGAGGATGGGGAGCAGGCCGCTGGGCGACAAGGACCCGGACTGGCGGCCGAGGACGGTCCCGTCGGGGGCGAGGAGCACGAGCGTCGGCGCGGCCTCGGCGCCGTAGTGCGCCGCCCACTCGGCCTCGCTCAGCCGCCACGGCCCGACGCGGTGCGCCCGGTCGCGGTCGTCGACCGTGAGACGCGCGCGGGCAAAGCGCCGCAGCCGGTCCTGTACGGCGGGGTCCGCGAACGTCTCGCGTTCGAGCCGCCGGCACGGCCCGCACCACGCGGCCTGCACGTAGACGAGGGCGGGGCGGCTCTCGGCCTCGGCTGCTTCCAAGGCCGCGGGAAGCGGCGCCCACTCGACCTGCGCGAGGGCGGGCGGGGCGGCGAGGCAGGAGATATTTAGGCTAACCTAAAACAACAATCTAGTTTTGGCAAGCCTAAAATCTTCACCGCCCCGCCCCGCACCCGCACCGACCTTCCCGCGTTGACCCCGGGCCGCCCCGCCCTCTGGCCCCCGCTCCCATGTCGCACACGCCCGCCGTCGAGGACTACCTCAAGTCGGTCTACGACCTCGGCCGCTCGGGCGAGGCGGCCACGACGAGCGCCCTGGCCGACCGGCTCGGCGTGTCGCCGGCGTCGGTGACGGGGATGCTGAAAAAGCTGGCGGCCTCGGGCCTCGTAGCCCACGAGAAGTACCAGGGCGCGCGGCTGACCGAGGCGGGGCGGCTCGTGGCCGTCGAGACGATCCGCCACCACCGGCTCGTCGAGACCTACCTCCACCAGGCGCTGGGCGTCCCGTGGGACCGGCTCCACGACGAGGCCGAGGCGTGGGAGCACGTGCTCTCCGAGGACCTCGAAGAGCGGATGGACGCCGCGCTCGGGCACCCGACGCACGACCCGCACGGGGCGCCGATCCCCTCGCCCGACCTCGTGCTCTCGGAGCGCGACCTGCTCCCGCTCGCGCGCCTCGAGCCCGGGCAGGCGGCGACCGTCGCGCGCGTGAGCGACCACGACGCCGACCTGCTCCGCGCCGTGGGCGGGGCGGGCCTCTACCCCGGCACCCGGTTCCGCCTGGACGCCGTCGGCGACGACGGGGCCGTCGTGCTCCACCTGCTCTCGGGCGACCGCGCCGGCGAGACCGTCTCGCTGGGCGCCGCCGCCCCGCCCTTCCTCTTCCTCGACGACGTGGGCGAGTAGCAGGCGACGGGCGGGGAGACCGCCCCGCCCGAGCCAACGAGGCGTCGTTGGCCCCCCCACTCCTATCTCCTCTCAATGGATACTGCTTACGACCTCGTCCGCGACCTCCCGCCGTGGCAGCAGGCGCTCTACGGCGGCCTGTTCACCTGGGGCATGACGGCGGCCGGCGCCGCCCTCGTGTTCGTCACGCGGACGGTGAACCGGGCGCTCCTGGCCGGGATGCTCGGGTTCGCCGCCGGCGTGATGACGGCGGCCAGCTTCTGGAGCCTGCTCGCGCCCGCCATCGACATGGCCGAGGCGCAGGGGATGATCCCGTGGGTCCCGGCCGTCGTCGGGTTCCTCGCGGGCGGGGCGGTGCTCCGGCTCGCTGACGCCGTGCTCCCGCACCTCCACGGCATGCGCGGCGAGACCGAAGGGGTCCCGAGCACGTGGCGCCGCTCGACGCTCCTCGTCACGGCCATCACGCTCCACAACGTGCCCGAGGGGCTGGCCGTCGGCGTCGCGTTCGGGGCGGCGGCGGCGGGCATCGATGGGGGCGCCACGCTCGCCGGGGCCGTCGCGCTGGCGATCGGGATCGGGCTCCAGAACTTCCCCGAGGGCGTCGCCGTCTCGATGCCGCTCCGGGGCGACGGGATGGGCCGCGGTCGGGCGTTCTGGTACGGCCAGCTCTCGGGCGTCGTCGAGCCGGTGTCAGCGGTCCTGGGCGCGCTCGCGGTCCTGGCCGTCCGCCCGCTGCTTCCCTACGCGCTCGCGTTCGCGGCCGGCGCCATGATCTTCGTCGTCATCGAGGAGCTGGTCCCCGAGAGCCAGGCGGAGGAGCGCTATGGCGACCTCGCGACGATGGCGGCCCTCGGCGGCTTCGCCGTCATGATGACGCTCGACGTGGCGCTCGGCTGACCGTGCAAGGGTGAGGTGGAGGCGGCCGCCCCGCGACGCTGGTCGGAACCACCCCACTCGGTGTCAGCCCTCCGCCGAGAGGACGCAGGGGCGGGGCGGCAGGCCGCTCACGCCCGTCGACCCGGTGCGGAGACGTCCGCCCCGCCCACAGCGCGCGGGCGGGGCGGCGCCCTACCGCCGGGCCTCGCCCAGCCGGCGCCGGAACGACACGGCGAACCCCAACCCGAGGAGCCCCGTCCCGATCCAGAGCAGCGAGATGAACGGCTTCTCGTACGCCTGCACCACGACCCACTCCTCAGTCGCCAGGTGCGCGCCGTCGAACATGAGCCGGATCGAGCCGTCGTCGACCTGCATGCCCACGAAGGCGACGCCGAGCCCCCAGTCGGTCGCCCGGTTCTGGACGTACTCCTGCATGCCGTCCGTCGTGATGACGTAGACCGGGAAGAGCGCGCGCGTCTCGCCCGTCGTCTCGTTGGTCACGTCGAGGCGGACGGCGACGGCGAGGTCGACCGCGTCGCGGTCGAGCCCGGCCGCGTCGGCGTCCACGTCGAGCTCGTAGTTCGTAAACCGAACCGTGTAGGCGTGCTCGTTGCCCGCGGTCGCCAGGCGGACCGAGTCGCCGGGCGCCAGCGTCGCCGTGGTCTCGCCCTCGGGCTGCTCGTTCATGGCCGACGGGAAGACGGCCACGTAGAGGTCGCGCGTGAACCCCTCACGGACGTCAGGGTGCTGGATCCACTGGTCGCGGCCGTCCTTGTAGACCACGTTCCGTGTCTGGAACGCGCGCCCCTGGCGGTCCACGACGTCCATGAGGTAGACCGGGCGGCCGTCCTCGTTCACGTCCTGGCCGGTGTACGTCCAGCGGTAGCCGTCGGCCGCGACCGTCCGCCCGAGCGGGACGACGACGTTCTCGCGGCTGCCCTGGATGTCGGTCCCGGCGCCGTCCGAGATCGGGTCGTTAAAGACCGACGAGGCAAAGATGCCGAGGAGCAGCACGGCGAACCCGACGTGCGAGAGCGAGCCGCCGACCATCTTCGCGTTGCCGCGCCCGACCCGGAGCATGACCGAGAGGTTGCCCCAGAGCATGAAGAAGGCCGAGAACAGCAAGAGGAGCAGCAGGATGCTCGTCCCGTGCGTCGCGAAAAAGTCTCCCACCCCGCCCGGCAGGAGCCCGGCCTCGGCCGACGCCACGCGCGGGGCCTCGACGCCCAGCCCAGGGCCGAGGTCGACCGTCTCCTGGACGAACGGGGTCGCGATGATGACGGCGACGGTGCAGGCGACGGTCGCGAGGACCGGGCGGACGAGCACGCGGTTGGCGTCCTCGACCGTCATCTTGCGCCACCAGAACAGCTGGCCCATCCCGGCCAGGAACGCCACGCCGACGGCGAGCGGGAGCGTCCACGTGTTGTAGAACGCGACGGGGACCGCGCTCGGGTTGTCGCGGAAGAGCCGGCCCAGGATCGGCGCGCTCGTGCCCAACGCGATCACCCCGCCCGCGACGGCCAGGAGCAGGGCGCCCGTGAACACGAGCGACTCGCGGCTGAGCGCCGCGGGCGGGGTGGCCGGCGCGGGCAGGTCGCGCCAGCGCCACACGAGGAGCCCGAACCCGAGCGCCCCGATCGTCCCGATCCAGAGGAGGAGCTGGTTGTAGAGCCCGAGGTCGACGAAGCTGTGGACGCTCACGTCGCCCAGGATGCCGCTCCGCGTGAGGAACGTGGAGTAGATGCAGAGCTGGAAGGCGAGGACCGTCAGCCAGAGGGCCGCCTTGTGGCCGCCGGCCGTCTTTTTCTGCACGACCATCGCGTGCAGCCCGGCGACGGCGAACAGCCACGGCACGAACGACGAGTTCTCGACGGGGTCCCACGCCCACCAGCCCCCGAACGAGAGCGTCTCGTAGGCCCACCACCCGCCCATCATGATGGCGACCCCGAGCACGCCCGACCCGGCGAGCGCCCACGGCAGGGCGGGGCGGACCCACTGCGTGTACCGCCGCCGCCACAGGCCGGCGACCGCGAACGCGAACGGGACCATGAGCAGCGTGAACCCGACGAACACCATCGGCGGGTGGATCGTCATCCACGGGTTCTGGAGCAGGTCGTTCAGGCCCTGCCCGTCGGCCGGGACGAAGCCGGCGACCTGGAGCATGGGGGCGTCGGGGAACCGCTCGGCGAGCGGCTGGAACAGGTTGGCGCCGATCGTGACGGGGCCGAGCTTGAGCCCGACGATCATCGACAGCACGAACGCCTGGCACAGCGCGACCACGGCCAGGACGGGGCCGGCGAAGAGCCGCCGCGCCTCGGCGGCCGCCCCGCCCGCCTGCGGTCCGACCGTCTCCGCCCCGCCCGCGGCGCGCGTGGACCACCGGATGAGGAGTCCGCCGACGACGGTCGTCATGATCCCCCAGAGCAGGAGCGACCCCTCCTGGCCGGCCCAGAACGCCGAGAACTTGTACCGGAACGGCATCGCCGTCGACGTCTGCTGGTAGACGTAGGCGAGGTCGAAGTGGTAGCCGAAGAGGCCCGTCCACAGCATGGCCGAGGCCACGGCGACGCCCCCGGCCATGGCCGCCCAGCTCCACCGCCCGACGCGCGCCCACGAGGCCGAGTCCGCGCGGTCGCGCGACGAGAGGGCAAAGCTGACGAGCGCGGCCAGCGAGGCGACAAACGCGACGACGAGGGCGACGTGCCCGATAGGTCCGACCATGTCTAGGCGGGGGTTCGGCGGGGCTTGAAACTACGCGGCCACCCCGCCCGGTCGTGTGCGCCGGACGTGGATTGACGGGGTGGGACGGCGCGTTTTCTGGGGACGGGCGGGGTGGTGCCGGACGGGCGGGGCGGCGCCCGCGCGTCCGCCGTGATGCCCGTCCCACCCGCGCGTGCCTGCCACCGCCCCGCCCGCGCTGCTCGGCGGGCGGGGTGGCCGGACCCTACCGCCTCTTGGAGGTTGTTTGGGACTGTACAGCATTCTCCTCCCCCCAGCGGGGCAGGGCTGGTAAGTTCTGCGCATGACCCTGCTCGACCACCTCGCGACCGTCCCCGACCCGCGCCGCCCCCAGGGGCTCCGCCACCCGCTCCACGCCATCCTCGGCGGCGCCGTCATGGCCACGATGAGCGGCCACCACGGCTACCGGCCCATCAGCCGCTTCCTCCGCGACAACGCCGACGCGCTCCGCGAGCACCTCGGCTTCAAGCGCCACGCGCTGCCGTCCCACGTCACCGTCCGGGCCGTGCTCCAGGCCGTCGACCCCGCCGCGCTCTCGGCCGCGTTCCGAGCCTGGGCCACCGACCGGCTCCCCGAGGGCGAGGTCCTCGCCCTCGACGCCAAGGCCGTCCGCTCGACCGTCTCCGGCCTCGACGCCGACGGCCACGCGACCGCCGAGCAAGACTTCGTGGCCCTCGCGTCCGCCTACGGCGTCCGCTCCGGCATCGTCGCCTCGGCGACGGCCTACCGCAACGGCGACACGAGCGAGATCGCAGCCGCCCAGGACCTCATCGCCGACCTGGCCGCCGCGCTCGACCTGACGGGGGCCACGGTGACGCTCGACGCGCTGCACTGCTCAAAAAAACACTCCGCGCCGTCCACGACGCCGGCGGCGACTGGCTCGTCAAGCTGAAGCGGAACGCGCCCCGGCTCTACGCCGAGTCCGAGGCGCAGACCTCGGGCGCGCCGCTGTCGGTGAGCGACACCACCGAACGGACGCGGGGGCGGCTCGTCCGCCGAGTCGTCGAGGTCTACGAGCCGCCCGCGTGGCAGGGCGAGTGGCCGGAGGTCGGGCGCGTGGTCCGGGTGACCCGCTCGGGCGTGCGCGACGGGGCGGTGTACGAACGGACCGGGCTCTACGTGACGAGCCGGACCGACGGGGCCGCTGTGCTCGCCGACCTCGTCCGCTCGCACTGGCACGTCGAGAACCGGCTGCACTGGTGCAAGGACGTGCTCCAGAACGAAGACGCCGGGGGCGTGCGCTCGAAGGCCGGCGCGGCGGTGCTCTCGCTGATCCGGGGCGCGACGCTGTCGGTGCTGCGTCACAACGGGGAGTGGTCGCCGACGGCGGCGCGGTCGCGACTGGCGAACCGGGTGCGCGCGATGCTCGCGATCCTCAGAACTTAACAGCCCTGCCCCAGCGGGGGGAGGTCGGGAGGGTGGGGACGATCCACCCGCCCCGCCCCGGGTCGACATCTGTCCCCCACCCGGCCTTCCTCCGGTAGGGGGGGGGACATCCAAACAGCCTCTTACTCGAACGCCGAGAAGTCCGGCGCGCGCTTCTCGAAAAAGGCCGTGAACGCCTCGGCAGCCTCGGGCGAGCCCAGGCGCTCGACGAACAGGCGGCCCTCGTGGGCGATCGTCTCGCCGACCTCGTCGGCCGAGGCCCGCCGCAAGAGCGCCTTCGTCTGGCGGAGCGCGGCCGGCGGCTTCTGCGCGAGCGCCTGCGCCCGCTCGACCGCGTGGCCGACCACGTCGCCGCCGACGACGGCGTTGATCAGGCCGATCTCGCGGGCGGTCTCGGCCGTGAACGACTCGCCGAACAGGAGGAGCTCGGCGGCCCGAGCGGGGCCGGCGAGGCGCGGGAGCAGCAGGCTCGACGCCGCCTCGGGCACCAGGCCGAGGTCCACGAACGGCATCTTGAAGACGGCGTCCGCGGCGGCGTAGGCGAGGTCGCAGTGGAGGAGGACCGTCGTCCCGATCCCGATGGCCGGGCCGGCGACGGCGGCCACGAGCGGCTTGGGGAACCCGACGGCGGCCGAGAGGAACCGGAAGACCGGGCTGTCCGGCCCCGTCGGCGGCTCCTCCATAAAGTCGCCCAGGTCGTTGCCGCCCGTGAACACGCCGCCCCGCCCGCTCAGCACGACGACGCGGACGTCGGCGTCGTCGGCGGCCTCGGTGAGCGCGTCGGCGAGGCGGGCGTACATGGCGCGCGTGAGCGCGTTCTTCTTGGCGGGGCGGTCGAGGACGAGGTGGCGGACGCCGTCGCCGGCGGCCTCGACGGCGACGTGGTCGGGGGCGGTCTCGGACATGGGGGCGGGGCGGGCCGGGGAGCAACGGGCGGGGCGGCCCCTCTACCGGGGCGGGGCGGGGCGGGGTCCCGGCCCATACGATCCGCCCCGCCCGGCGGCGTTACCCGGTCCCGCCTCTGGGCGGCCTGTCCAGCACCTCCCTCTCCCCGCCCCCCGGGACCCCTATGCTACGCCGCCTCTCCCTCCTCGCCGCCCTCGTTCTCACGCTCGGCGCCTGCGACTCGAACGACGTCGACGACACCGCGCTGGAGGTGTTCGTGACCGACCTCCGGTTCGACGCCCGGACCTTCGACCCCAGCCCGGACGGCTTGAGGGCCACGTTCTACGGAGGCAACGCGCAGACGTCCGGCGACGCGCTCGGCGACGCGCTCGCGACCGCGGGCGACGGCGACCTCGTCATGCTCTACATCGACGTCGAGCTCGTTTCGCTCACCGGTGGGGCCGAAAACGGGACGTGGGCCGCGCTCCCGCTCACGCGCGGGTTCAACGACATCGTGTTCGGCGACACCAACGACGATGACGTGTCCGACGGCGACATCCTCGCGACGACGCTGCTCGCGAGCTACGAGTACTCGTTCGACAACGGCAACCTCTACTTCGACGTCGTCTCCTCGATCCCCTCGTCGAGGTTCGCCGACCCGAACGCGCTCTTCAACCTGATCCTCCCGCAGCGCGTCGAGGACGGGCCGGACCAGATCGATCTCCGCCTCGTCGTCATCCCCGACGAGCTGTTCTTCACCAACCAGGCCGCCGCGCGCGTCGACCTCCGCGACTACGAGGCCGTCCAGGCCGCGTTCGGGCTCCCCGACTGACCCGCCCCGCCCGTCGGTCCCGCCGTCCCGCCCGCACGTCGTGGGCGGGGCGGCGGGTTTCCGTGGGCGCGGCCGGTTCAGGCGACCGGCGGTCGCCCCCACGGCCGCCACCCCGCCCACGCGGTGCCCGGGCGGGGCGGTCTACGCGTCGTTCTGGGACACCCAGAGCGTCGCCCGCTGCACGAACTCGTTCGTCGTCTCGATGCCCAGCTTCTGCTTGACGTGGACGCGGTGGGTCTCGACCGTCTTGGGGCTCACCATCATCACGTCGGCCACCTGGACCGTCGTCATGCCGTGGCCGAAGTGGCGGAACACCTCGAGCTCGCGGTCGGTGAGCTCGTCGACGGCCGACGACGCCGGCGCCGACGACGTGAGGTAGCTCCCGACGACCCGGTCGCGCATGGCGTCCGAGAGGTGGAGGTCGCCGTCGAGGACCGAGCGGATGGCGGCGAGCAGCACGCCCGGCGGCTCCTGCTTCATCACGTAGCCCCGCGCGCCGGCGCGGACGGCCCGCTCAGCGTAGACGGTCTCGGCGTGGGCCGAGAGCACGAGGACCGGGAGGTCGGGGTAGACGGCCCGGATCTGCTTGGTGAGCTCGATCCCGTCGGTCCCCGCGATCGTGATGTCGACGACGGCCACGTCCGGCGACGTCCGCTCGATCCCGTCGAGCACGTCGGCGCCCGCGCCCGACTCGCCCACGACGGCGAGGTCGGCGGTCTTGTCCACGAGCGCGCGGAGGCCCTCGCGGGTCACGGGGTGGTCTTCGACGAGGTAGACGCGGCGCTTCATGGGGGGACCGTCTAAGGGGGGAGGTTCACCGACAACTCGGCGGGCGGGGCGGTCGGTGTCCTCGCACGCCCGGCCGGGCCGTAAAGAATACGGGGCTACGGGAGGCTCCCGGCATGGGGGGACGGCTGGAACCGCCCCGCCCACCGGCCCCGCTCGCGGGGGGCGGGGCGGACGCCGCAGGTGGGCACGGGCGGAACGGGGCGGCGCGTTCGTCGTGCTGTGCCTCCAACGATTCCTCTACGTCCATGCGGTTCCGCTATTCGGAGTGGGACGACGCGCGCCACGGCAGCCAGCGCTCGACGTTCGACACGCTCCTCGACCTCTTCCAGCAGCTCCTCCTCCACACCGGCGGCGACGCCGACGAGGCCCTCCGGTGGCTCACGGCCATCGACAACGAGTACGGCGTCACCGACGACGAGATGGGGCTCGGCGACTTTATCGAGGAGCTCAAAAACCAGGGCTACATCGACCGCGACGAGGAGAGCGGCGTCGTGTCCATCACGGCCAAGGCCGAGCGCGGGCTCCGCGAGCGCTCGCTCGAGGAGATCTTCACGTCGCTCCGCAAGGCGGGGCGGGGCAACCACAAGACGCCGTTCGCCGGCGCGGGCTCGGAGCGCCAGCCCGAGACGCGGCCCTACGCGTTCGGCGACGACGTCCACGACCTCGACGTCACCGGCACGCTCTCGAACGCGTTCCGCCGCGGCGGCATCGGCGAGTTCTCGCTGGAGCAGGACGACTTCCAGGTGTTCGAGACCGACCACCACACGTCGGTGGCCACGGTCCTCATGATCGACCTAAGCCACTCGATGGTGCTCTACGGCGAGGACCGGATCACGCCGGCCCGCAAGACGGCGCTCGCGCTCGCCGAGCTCATCACGACGCGCTACCCCAAGGACACGCTCGACATCGTGGCGTTCGGGAACGAGGCGTGGGAGGTCGAGATGAAGGACCTTCCCTACCTCCAGGTCGGCCCGTACCACACGAACACCCGGGCCGGACTGGAGCGCGCGCGCCAGATCCTGCGCCGCCGCAAGAACCGGAACAAGCAGATCTTCATGATCACCGACGGCAAGCCGTCGTGCCACGTCGAGAACGGCCGGATGTACCGGAACGCCTACGGGCTCGACCGCAAGATCATCAACAAGGTCCTGGACGAGGGCGCCATCTGCCGCCGCGAGGGCGTGACCATCACGACGTTCATGATCGCGCGCGACCCGTACCTCCAGGACTTCGTGCGCCAGCTCACCGAGGTCAACCACGGGCGGGCGTACTACGCCGGCCTCGACGAGCTCGGCGGGTTCCTGTTCGAGGACTACGTCCGCAACCGGCGGAAGCGGGTCCGCTAACGTGCCGTAGGTTCTCGACATGGCCTTGCCCCGCCCCGCTCCCGCCCCGCCCTCAGCCGACGCGCCGGCCGAGATGACGCCGTACGAGCGGTACGTCGCCCTCTTCCCGGACGGGATGAAGGGCGACCTCATCGACGGGAATGCCGTCATCGACATGTCTACGAGCGTCCTCCACGAACGCCTGTTCAAGTTCCTCCTCATCCTCCTGGAGGGCTACGCTGAAGCAAGGGGGCTCGGCGAGGTGTTCGGGTCGCGGACAACGATGCGCGTCGACGACGAGAACGGCTACGAGCCCGACGTCCTCTTTATCCGGGCCGACCGGCTCGGCATCCTGGACGTCAAGGACGCGCGGGCGCCAGTCGACCTCGCCGTCGAGATCGTGTCGCCGTCGTCCGGGCGGCGCGACCGCGAGACGAAGTTCGAGGGCTACGAGCGCGTCGGCGTCCCCGAGTACTGGCTCGTGGACCCCGTCCGCCGCGAGGCCGCGTTCTACCGCCTCGACGGCGAGCCGTACCAGGCCGGCGGCGTCTACCGCGCGGCCCCGCTCTCAGGCGGCGTGTTTGAGAGCGGGGCGGTCGGGGGCTTCCGCTTCGACCCGCAGGTGTTGTTTCAGGACCCGCTCCCGAGCGCGTTCGCGCTGCTGCGGTCGCTCCTGGAGGCGGAGGAGCCCGGGACAGAGTAGCCGGAGGCCGGCCGAGAGGGCGGGGCGGAGGCCGCCCGCCGCTCAGTCCCGCCCCGCCCCGCCCGCCGCCGCGTCGGGGGCGCCCTCAACGAGCGCGGGCGTCTCGCGGACGGCCGCGAGCGCCTCCAGGAGCACCCGGACCACGGCGTCGAGTTGGATGCGGAGGTCGGCGACCGCCTCGGCGCCGCGGATGTCGACGTCGACGCTGTCGAGGCGGACGCGGACGCCGGCCTCGATCCGCACCAGGTCGCCGACGTGGGCGTCGAGGTTGAGCCGGGCGTCGAGCGACCGGGCCGTGACGCTCAGTGAGTCCACGTCGAGCCGCCGCACGTCGAGGCGGACGGCCGCGGGCGGGGCGGCGGCCGAGTCGGCGGGGGCGTCCTGGGCCGCCACCGGCGCGGCGAAAAGGGCGCCGAGAACGGCGGCGCGGGCGAGGCGGGGGAACGTCACGGGGTCGGCGGGGCTCTGAGGGCGTCCAGTCTACCGCCCCGCCCGTGTCCGTCCGTCCGAAAAAGCGCCTCGGCCAGCACTTCCTGACCGACCCCAACACGGTCCGCCGGATCGCGGACGCCGTGGCCGCCCCTCCCGGCGCGCGCGTGGTCGAGATCGGGCCGGGCGAGGGGGCGCTGACGGGCGTGCTCCTGGAGCGCTACCCGGACCTCGTCGCGCTGGAGGTGGACCCCGAGGCCGTCGCCCACCTCCGCGCCGCCCACCCCGCCCTCGACGTGCGCCAGGGCGACGTGCTGGAGGCGGACTGGGGCGCTCTCGCGGGCGAAGGGGGACGAGACGAGGGGCAAGAGGGCGGGGCGGCAAGCGGACCGCCCCGCCCGCGTCGTCCACCACCCCTAGCTCCTCCTGTCCAGGAGGGGGACTCTCCCCAGACCACCCCGCTAACGCGGGGCGGGGCGGTCGAGCGGGGCGGGGCGCCCGACGCGCGTCCCCCCAGTCCCCCGTCCCTAGTCCCCAGTCCCGCGCCGCAGGCGCTCTACGTCGTCGGCAACCTCCCGTACTACATCACCTCGCCCATCCTGTTCGCGCTGCTCGACGCCCGGGAGCACGTGGCGCGGGCGGTCGTGATGGTGCAGAAGGAGGTGGCCGACCGGCTGGCCGCCCCGCCCGGGTCGAAGACGTACGGGACGCTCTCGGTGTACTTCGGGCTCTACGCCGAGACGCGCACGCTCTTCACCGTCTCCCGCCACTGCTTCCGGCCCAAACCGGCCGTGGAGAGCGCCGTGGTCGCCCTGGACTTTGGGGCGGCCGAGCCGCCGGACGTAGCTTTCCCAGCGCTCCAGCGGGTCGTCCGCGCCGCGTTCGGCCAGCGGCGGAAGATGCTCCGCAACAGCCTCGGGACGGTCGCCGAGGCCGCTGGCGTGGCCGTGCCCGAGTGGGCCGCCACGCTCCGCCCCGAGGCCGTCTCGCCGGCCGACTTCGTCCGCCTCGCCCGCCACTTCGACGCCGCCTAGCGCCCGCCCCGCCTGGGGCTCGGGCGGGGCGGCCTGCCCACCCCGCCCGTGACCGACGCCGCCCCCGCGCTCGACCCCGCCCCGCCCGGCGGGCCGGTCGTCGACGACGAGGTGGTCGGCAACGTGGAGGCGCTCGTCGAGGGCGGCGAGCGGGGTATGGTCCTCAACCTCGTCGCCGACCTCCGGGCAGCCGACCAGGCGACGCTGCTCCGGCACCTCCCGCTGGGCGCCGCCCGCGAGGTGTTCGCGTGGATGCCCGGCGAGGCCCGGAGCCTCGTGCTCCCCGAGCTCGAGGGCGCCGAGCGGGGCGGGCTCCTCGACGGCCTCTCGACGGACGCGCTCGTCGCCCTCATCGACCCGCTCGACACCGACGACCAGGCTGACGTGCTGGCCGACATCGAGCTGGACCAGGTCGAAAAGGTGCTCGTCCTGCTCGAAGACGCGCTCGACGTCGAGGCCCTGCTGAGCTACGGCGACGACACGGCCGGCGGGCTCATGGGGACCGAGTTCGTCGCCGTCCCGGCGTCGGCGACCGTCGCCGAGGCGACCGAGGCCGTCCGCGAGAAGGCGGCCACGGTCGACCCCGTGTTCGTGGTCTACGCGCTCGACGGGGCGGGGCGGCTGGTGGGCGTGGTCCCGCTCAAGCGCCTGCTCCTGGCCCGCGCCGACGCGCTCGTGGCCGACGTGGCCGAGCCGGACCCGATCGCGGTCGAGCCCGACCTCGACCAGGAGGAGGTCGCCCGCGTCATGGAGCGGTACGACCTCGTCGCGCTCCCGGTCGTCTCGGCCGGCGGCCGCCTCGTCGGGCGGATCACGGTCGACGACGTGCTCGACGTGGTCCGCGAGGAGGCCGAGGAGGACATCCAGCGGGCGGTCGGGATCACGGGCGAGGAGGAGCTGTCGTCGTCCGTCTTCGCGGTCAGCCGGGGGCGGCTCGTGTGGCTGCTGCTCGGGCTCTGCGGGGCCTACGTGTCGGGCCTCGTCATCGTGGGGTTCGAGGAGGCGCTGCAGGTGGCCCCGGTGCTCGCGCTCTTTATCCCCATCGTGATGGCGATGGCGGGCAACGCGGGCATCCAGTCGTCGGCGATCGCGGTGCAGGGGCTGGCGTCCGGCGACCTGTGGTCGAGCGACCTGGCGCGTCGGCTGGGGAAGGAGCTGGCCGTAGCGCTCCTGAACGGGGTCGTCCTGGCTCTCGCGCTCGCGCTCATCGTCGTTGTGTCGGGGTTCGGCGAGGACCCCGCCCGGCTCGCGCTCACGTCCGGGCTCGCGCTCCTCGTCGTCATCGTGCTCTCGACGCTCATCGGCGCGACGGTCCCGCTGGGCCTGAGCCGCGTCGGGATCGACCCGGCGCTCGCGATGGGGCCGTTCATCACGGTCTCCAACGACATCCTCGGCCTGACCATCTTCTTCGCCGTCGCGACGCTCCTGTACCTGTAGGTACGGGGTACTCGGTACCGGGTACGTAGCACGTGGAGGGTCAGCAGCCGTACCTCGTACCCCGAACCACCCCGCCCTATGTCTACGATCACCGTCGCCCGTGTCGGGGGCCGCATCGCAATCGCGGCCGACGCGCTCACCACGTTCGACGAGACGCGGCTGCCGCCCGAGATGGACGCGGCCGGCGAGAAGATCGTCCGCGTCGAGACGCCGGGCGGGGAGGCGTACGTGGGCATCGTCGGCTACACGGCCCACGTCCTCGTGATCCAGGACGCGCTGGAGCGGATGGAGGACGCCGACCTGGGGAGCCGGCGCGGCCTCTTCGAGACGTTCCGCGCGCTCCACCCGGTCCTCAAGGAGGACTACTACCTGCTCCCGGACTCGGGCCAGGAGGGCGACCCGTACGAGTCGACGCAGGTGTCGCTCGTGGTCGCCGCGCCGACGGGGATCTTCGGGGTCTACGACATGCGCGAGGTCCACGAGTTCTCGCGGTTCTGGGCCATGGGCTCGGGCGCGCCCTACGCGCTCGGCGCTATGTACGCGCGGTGGCCGGAGGCCGAGCGGGGCGGGGTGGAGGCCGGCGCGCTCGCGGCGCTGGGCGTCGAGGCGGGGTGCCTGTTCGACCGCTCCTCCGCCCCGCCCGTGCAGACGGTCGTGATGGACGCGGCGTAGGGGCGGGGCGGGAACGGTGCGAGGCCACCCCGCCCTCGCGCCACGCGGGCGCGGATCCGCGGCCCTGTGCCCCGTTCGGGGACACCACGCATGGTGTCCCTACGGCGCGGTCCCTGCGGTGCGATGGTCAAGACAACGTGCCGGCGCGGCGGGCGGGGCGGGAAATGCCGGTGCGCGCCACCCCGCCCCGCGCCACTCCGCCACGCGGGCGGGGCGGTCCTCAGCCTCGGCGCACGATCGTGTTCGTGAGCCGCCCGACGGCGATCTCGGTCCCGTCCGGCGCCGTGACCGTGGCGTCGAACACGAGCTGCCGCCCCGCCCGCGAGACGAGCCGGGCCTCGACCTCGACGTACTCCGTCCCGGGCGCGGCCGGGGCGAGGTAGGTCATCGACAGCTGGGCCGTCACGCTGGGCGGGGCGACGAGGTAGCTCAGCGGGCCGACCACGTTGTCGACGGCCGCGGCCACGATCCCGCCCTGCATCACGCCCATCGGGTTCTGGTAGCGCTCCAGGACCGGGAACCGCGTCCGCATCGACGCGCCGACGCCGTCGCGCTCGGCGTCGCCGGGGCGGTAGTCGCGGACCTCGGCCTCCATGTCCTCGAAGACGGGCGGGGGCACCTTCAGGCCGGCCGCCCCGCCCCCCTTCATGGCGTCGAGGAGCTTCTGCGTGTCGATGGCGGGGGGGACGGACATGAAGGAGGGAGGAGGAGGGGTAGAGGGATGGGCAGAGCGGGCGGGCCGGGGGGGCGGGTTGGGATGGAGCGGGGGATGACGAGTCTGCTCATCCCTCCATTCCCTATTCCTCTATCCCTCACACCAACGCCGCGTGGTCGACCATCAGGCAGCGGTTGGCGACGTAGGGGAGGCCGGCCTCGGCGGCGAGCCGCTCGGCCTCGGCGGAGTGGACGCCGAGCTGGGTCCAGATGAGGGGCGTCTGGCCGGTCCGTTCCATGCGGCTCGACGCGTCGCGGACGACGTCGGCGGTGAACTCGGACCGGCGGAACACGTCGACGATGTCGACCACGACGTCGTCGGGGATCGAGGCGAGGTCGGGGTAGGCCGTCTCGCCCAGGATCTCGTCGTGGTTCGGGTTGACGGGCACCATCTGGTAGCCGGCGCGCTGGATGTACTGGGCAATCCGGTGGCTGGTCTGGAACCCGCGCGGCGAGCAGCCGACGACGGCGATCGTGCGGGCGGAGCGGAGGGCGTCGGCGAGGTCGGGCGAACTCAAAGCGTACGTGGTGGCGTAAGGGGGGCGTGTCCAACCCGCCCACCCCGCCCGTGGATTCCGCGCCCCGCCCCGGCAGTCTGCGCCCGGCCCTCGCGCCCGAGGCGCCCGCCGTGCTGGAGACGGCCGCCCCGCCCGGCGGCGAGGGCGGGGCGGCGCTGGAGGCCGCGTCGCCCGGCGCGCTCGCGCGGCTGGGCCGGATCGTCCCCGGCGTCGGCGCGCTCGTGCGGTTCGCGTACCGGACGGCGGCGGCGAGCGCCGTGGCCGCGGCCGTCATCTGGCTCGCCCTTTTCGAGGGCGCGCTGCGGTCCGGCGCTGTGGGCGGGGTGGCCGTCATTGTGGCCCTCCTCCTGCTGGTCCCCGCCGCCGCCGCCGCGCTCGCAGGGTGGACGCTGGCCGACCTCGCCTCGCTGCCGGGCCAGCTCCGCGACGCGGCGCTCGCGGCGACCGGCCGCGCCGACGCCGCGCAACCCGCCGAGGCGCGTCCCCGCCGGGCGGGGCGGAGCCGGCTCCTCCGCGTGGGTCGCGCGCTGTGGGCGGCGCGCGGGCTCGCGCTCACGTCGAAGGGAGCGTGGGTCCGAATTGTCGGGGCCGCCCGCTTTCTCCGCCTCGCCAGCCTCCCGTTCGCGCTCGCGCTCGTCGGCCTGTTCGCGCTGAACGGGCTCGTGATCCTGGGCGGGGCGGTCGCCCTCGTCGTCCTCCTGTTTTGACCCGCCGCCCCGTGACCGACCGCCCCGCCCCGGCCGCCATCGCCCGCTTTCTCCGCCGCCGCCTGGAGCGGGGCGTGCCGTACGGGCTCAGCGCCACGCTCGCGTTCGTGGCCGTCGCCCTGCTCCTGTGGGGGTTCGTCGAGGTCGTCGACGCCGTCTCCGAAGGCGACGACCTCGCGCGGCTCGACGCCCGCGCCCACGAGGTCGTCTTCAACGCGCTCGGGGCCGATCCGCAACTGGGCGTCGCCGTGACGTGGTTCGGCAACAACCTCACGCTCATCACCTTCGTCGTGGTGGCGACGCTCGCGCTCGTCGCCGCGAAGCGGTACTGGTCCGCCTTCCGCGTCGCGTTCGCGAGCGGGGGCGGCGGGCTCGTGGTGCTCGGGCTGAAGGGGCTGTTCCACCGCGCGCGCCCGGTCGACCAGGTGATCCCGGCCGAGGGCTACAGCTTCCCCAGCGGCCACGCCTTCGCGTCGACCGTGTTCTACGGGATGCTCGTCTACCTCGTCTGGCGGCTGACCGAGAAGGCGTGGGCGCGCGCGCTCGCCGCCGTCGTTGGCCCGCTCCTCATCATCTCCGTGGGCCTCTCGCGCGTCTACCTCAACGTCCACTTTCTGACCGACGTCGTGGCGGGGTGGCTCTCGGGCGCCGCGTGGCTGGTCGCGAGCCTCCTCATCGTGGACCTCGTCGAGACCCGGTTCCGCGGCGGGAACGGGCGGAGGGCGCAGCCGGGCGACGCCGGACCGCAGCGCCACCCCGCCCGAACGGCATCCCGAACGGCGTAGAGAGAAAAGCGGGCGGGGCGGGCGCAGGAGGCGCGGCACAGGCGCGGCACCGCCCCGCCCGTGGCTGGGGCGCTACGAGTTGGGCGCCACCGGCCGGCGCGGGACCGGCACCGAGAGCACGAGCTGCGTCACCGGCTCGCCAAAGGGGAGCAGGCGGTCGATGAGCGCCTCCAGCGCTTCGGTCGACGCGACGGCGACCACCATGACGAGCGAGCTGCTCCCGGTCGTCCGGTAGCACTGGAGCACGTCGTCGAGCTGCTGGATCTGCTCGACGCTCCGCTGGAAGCGGGCGCGGTCGACCTGCATGTGGAGGATGGCCTGGACCGGGCGCCCGAGCCGCGCGGGGTCGACGGCGGCGTGGTAGCCGGTGACGACGCCGGACGCCTCCAGGCGGCGGAGGCGCTCGGCGACCGCGGGCGGGGAGAGCCCGACGCGCCGGCCGAGCTCGGCGTAGCTCAGGCGGGCGTCGGCCTGGACTTCGCGGAGCAGGCGGTGGTCGAGCGTGTCCATATCCAAAGCGAACGTAGGGCGGGGCGGTCGCCATCGGATCGAAGGCGAGACGGGCACAGTACCATCGGTCGGCCCTTGGGCGCGAGGGCGGGGCGGTCCTAGCCTGTAGGCGCCACCCCGCCCCGCCCTCGATGACGACCGCCCCGCCCATTCGCGCCCCGCGCGGCACCGACCTCTCCTGCCAGGGCTGGCACCAGGAGGCCGCGCTGCGCATGCTGATGAACAACCTGGACCCCGAGGTCGCCGAGCGGCCCGAGGACCTCGTCGTCTACGGCGGGTCGGGCAAGGCCGCGCGCGACTGGCCCTCGTTCCACCGGATCGTCGAGACGCTCCGGCGGCTGAAGGACGACGAGACGCTCTTGGTGCAGAGCGGGAAGCCGGTCGGCGTGTTCCGCACGCACGACGAGGCCCCGCGCGTGCTCATCGCCAACAGCTGGCTCGTCCCGCGCTGGGCGACGTGGGACCGCTTCCGCGAGCACGAGGCGGCGGGCCTGACCATGTACGGCCAGATGACGGCCGGGAGCTGGATCTACATCGGCACGCAGGGCATCCTCCAGGGGACGTACGAGACGTTCGCGGCGTGCGCGCGCCGCCACTTCGGGGGCGACCTGAGCGGCCGGCTCGTCGTCACGGCCGGGCTGGGCGGGATGGGCGGGGCGCAGCCGCTCGCGGCGACCATGAACGGCGCGGCCTTTCTCGGCGTCGACGTGGACGAGAGCCGCATCCGCCGCCGCGTCGAGACCGGCTACTGCGACCGGCTCGCGCACAGCCTCGACGAGGCGCTGGACGCCGTCGAGGGCGCCCGCGAGCGGGGCGAGGCGCTCTCGGTTGGGCTCGTCGGCAACGCGGCCGACGTCCTGCCCGAGCTGGTCCGCCGCGGCGTAGCGGTCGACGTGGTGACGGACCAGACGAGCGCGCACGACCTCCGCGTGGGCTACCTGCCGGCGGGCGTCTCGCTGGGTGAGGCCGACGCGTTCCGCGAAGCCGACCCGGCGGCCTACGAGGAGGCCGTCCTCGACAGCATGGAAACGCACGTCGACGCGCTCCTGGCGCTCCAGCGGGCGGGCGCGGTCGCGTTCGACTACGGCAACAACCTGCGCGGGCAGGTGGCCGACCGGCGCGGGCGGACCGAGGCGTTCGAGATCCCGGGGTTCGTGCCCGAGTACATCCGCCCGCTGTTCTGCCGCGGCTCCGGCCCGTTCCGCTGGGCCGCGCTCTCGGGCAACCCCGCCGACATCGCGGCGACCGATGCGGCGCTCCTCGACCTGTTCCCCGAGAAAGAACACCTGCACCGCTGGATCCGGCTGGCGCAGGAGAAGGTGCAGTTCCAGGGGCTCCCGGCGCGGATCTGCTGGCTCGAATACGGCGAGCGGGCCGAGGCGGGTGAGCGGTTCAACTGGCTCGTCGAAACGGGCCGCGTGAGCGCGCCGCTCGTGGTCGGGCGCGACCACCTCGACACGGGCAGCGTGGCCTCCCCGAACCGCGAGACCGAGGGGATGCTCGATGGCTCCGACGCGATTGGCGACTGGCCGCTCTTGAACGCCATGCTCAACACGGCCTGCGGCGCGTCGTGGGTGAGCCTCCACCACGGCGGCGGCGTGGGCATCGGGTACTCGATGCACAGCGGCATGGTGTGCGTCGCCGACGGGACCGAGTCCGGCGGGCGCCGGCTGGAGCGCGTGCTCACGGCCGACCCCGGCACCGGCGTCATGCGCCACGCCGACGCCGGCTACGACGTCGCCCTCGACACGGCGCGCGAGCGGGGCGTCGACCTCCCCTCGGCGGGGGACCCGCAGTGATGGGCGGGGTGGTCGAACTCGACATGCCGGCGCTGCGCCTCGACACGCTCGACGCCGACCTCGCGGCGTCGCTCGCGGCGCTCGCCGACGACCTGGCCCGGCCGGACGGCCGCGTCGCCCAGAGCCGCGCGCTCGTCGAAGCCGCGCTCGCCGACGGCCGCGCGCACTACGGCCTCAACACGGGCTTCGGCGCGCTCAAGTCAGAGCGGATCGGCCCCGACGACGTCGCGCAGCTCCAAGTCAACCTGCTGCGGTCGCACGCCTGCGGCGTCGGCGATCCCACCCCGCCCGCGCTTACGCGGCGGATGCTGGCGCTCAAGGCGCACGCGCTCGGGCGGGGCTTCTCGGGCGTCAGTCCGGCCGTTGTGACCGGCCTGCTGGCGCTGCTCGACGCCGACCTCGTGCCGGTCGTGCCGCAGCAGGGGAGCCTGGGCGCCTCGGGCGACCTCGCCCCGCTCGCACACCTCACGCTCCCGCTGATCGGCGAGGGCTCGGTGTGGGACGACGGCCGCCCCGCCCCCGCCGCCGACGCGCTCCGCCAGGCGGGCCTGGAGCCCGTCGCGCTGGGCGCCAAGGACGGGCTGGCGCTCATCAACGGGACCCAGTTTATGCTCGCCTACGCCGTCGAGGTCGCGCAGCGCGCGCGCCGGCTGGCGACGACGGCCGACGTGGTCGCCGCGATGACGCTGGAGGCCCGGCTGGGCTCAGCGCGGCCGTTCGACGCGCGCGTGGCCGCGCTCCGCCCGCACCCGGGCCACGCGCAGTCCGCCGAGGCCGTGCGCCGCCTGCTCGACGGGTCGGAGATCGGCCCGAGCCACGCCGCCTGCGGCCGCGTGCAGGACCCGTACTCGGTCCGCTGCGTGCCGCAGGTCCACGGCGCCAGCCGCGACGCGCTCGCGTTCGCGGCCGGCGTGGTCGAGCGCGAGCTGAACAGCGTCACCGACAACCCGCTCGTGTTTGCTGCACAATCTCCTGCGGAGGTTGCTTCGCAGTCTCCTTCGGAGGTCGCCGCCCCGCCCCCGGCAGAGGGCGGGGCGGGCGGGGCGGCCGACGTGGTCTCGGCGGGCAACTTCCACGGGCAGCCGCTCGCAATCGCCCTCGACACGGCGGCGATCGCCGTCGCCGAGTGGGCCTCGATCTCGGAGCGCCGGACGTACCTCCTGGTCGACGGCGGCGACGGGCTCCCGCCGTTCCTCGTCGAGCGCTCGGGCCTCCAGTCCGGGTTCATGATCCCGCAGTACGCCGCGGCCGCGCTCGTGAGCGAGAACAAGACGCTGTGCCACCCGGCCTCGGTCGACTCGATCCCGTCGTCGCGCGGGCAGGAGGACCACGTCTCGATGGGCGCGTGGGGCGCGCGTAAGGCGCTCCGCGTGGTCGAGAACGCCGAGCGCGTCCTGGCCGTCGAGGCGCTGTGCGCGGCGCAGGCGCTCGCGTTTCGGCGCCCGCTCCGGGCGGGGCGGGGCGTCGAGGCGGCCCACGCCGTGCTCCGCGAGCGCGTGGCGCAGCGGACCGACGACGTCGCCTTCGAGGCCGACTTCGAGGCGGCCACGGACCTCGTCCGCTCCGGCGCCCTCGTCGCCGCGGCCGAAACCCAAACAGGGCCGCTCCCATGACCGCGCTCACCGACATCGGCCAGCTGGCGACGTGCCCGCCCGACGACCCGGGCGCCGGGCTCGTCGACCGCGCAGCCCTCGTGTGGGACGAGGGCGTCGTGGTGTGGGCCGGTCCCGAGGCCGACCTCCCCGCCCGCTTTGCGGATGCCGAGCGCCTGTCAGCCCACGGCGGGCTCGTGGTGCCGGGGCTCGTGGACTGCCACACGCACCTCGTCCACGCGGGCGACCGCTCGGGCGAGTTCGTCGAGCGCATCGAGGGGACGCCCTACCTGGAGATCGCCGGGCGGGGCGGCGGCATCTTGTCGACCGTCCGGGCCACGCGCGCGGCGTCCGACGCCGACCTGGAGGCGTCGGGGCGGGAGCGTCTGGACGCCATGCTCCGCCAGGGCGTGACGACGGTCGAGGCCAAGAGCGGCTACGGGCTGACCGTCGCCGACGAGATGCGCACGCTGCGCGTCCACCGGCGGCTGGCGGATGCGGGGCCGCAGCGGATCGTGTCGACGCTGCTCGCCGCGCACGCCGTCCCCCCCGAGTATGCCGACGACCGGGCCGGCTACGTCCGCCTAGTCGTGGACGAGATGATCCCGAAGGCCGCAGCCGACGGGCTGGCGGCGTTCGTGGACGTGTTCGTGGAGCAGGGCGCGTTCACCGGCTCCGAGGCCCGGACGATCTTCGCGGCCGCGGCCGCACACGGTTTGGGCGCCAAGCTCCACGCCGATCAGCTCAGCGACACGGGCGGGGCGGCGCTCTCGGCGAGCGTGGGCGCGGCGTCGGCGGACCACCTCGAGTACGTGTCCGACGCGGGCGGGGCGGCGCTCGCCGCGGCCGGCGTGGTCGCCGTGAGCCTTCCGATCGCGACGCTCGTGCTGGGGCAGGAGCCACTGCCCGCGCGGCGCCTCCTCGACGCCGGCGTGCGCGTCGCCGTGGCGACCGACTTCAACCCGGGCTCGGCGCCGAGCGCGAGCCTCCCGCTCGCGATGTGGCTCGCCTGCACGCGCCAGCGGATGACGCCGGCCGAGGCCCTCCGCGGCGCGACCGTCGAGGCCGCCCGCGCGCTCCGCCTGGACGGCGTCGGCACGCTCGTGCCGGGCGGGGTGGCCGACGTCGCCGTGTTCGAGGCGCCCTCACTGTACGCGTGGCTCGCGGGCTGGCGCGCCGAGCCGGCGGCCCGCGCCGTGGCCGCGGGCGAGACGGTGTGGATGAGGGATGAGGGATGAGGGATGAGGGATGAGGGATGAGGGATGAGGGGTGCGGGCGGGGTGGCGCTCGTTTTGTTCCGCCCTGCCCTGTGGGGCCGGCGAGCAGCGAGCGGGGCGATCGTTGGCGCCGTTGAGGCCTAAAGAGGGCGGCGGCAGTCCCTCTCCTGGTCACCGCGCAGCGTCGGCGCAGCCAGGAGGGGCTAGGGGTGGTTGTGACGAGGGCGGGGCGGTTTGGGCAGGCGCCGCCCCGCCCGGTGCCGCCCCGCCCCGCCCCGCCCCGCCCCGCCCCGCCCCGCCCCCGGCGTGGGCGGGGTGGTGCATCTTCTGCCCGCTGCCCGCCCTTCACCATGTCCGACCCCCGCCTTGGCGACTGGCTCCGCGACGCCCCGCTCGCCACTGACACACGCGTCGCCCTCGTCGGCTTCCCGTCCGACGAGGGCGTCCGCCGCAACGGCGGGCGGCCCGGAGCCGCGCAGGCGCCCGCCGAGATCCGCGCGGCGCTGGCGCGGATGACGCCCGACGCCCGACGCCCCGCCCCATTCGTCGGCCTGCTCGAGCGCACGGCCGACGTGGGCGACGTCGAAGTGACGGGCGACCTAGAGGCCGACCAGGCCCGGCTGGGCGAGCGCGTCGGCGGGCTCCTCGCGCGCGGCGTCGTGCCCATCGTGCTCGGCGGCGGCCACGAGACGGCGTACGGCCACTTTCTTGGCTACGTGCGGGCGGGGCGGCCCGTGCGGGCGCTCAACTGGGACGCCCACGCCGACGTCCGCCCCCCGGCGGATGGTCGGGGGCACTCGGGCTCGCCGTTCCGCCAGCTGCTCGACCACGACTCGGGCCTGTGCCGCGGGTATACGGTCGCGGGCTTGCTCCCGTGGCGCGTCGCCGCCGACCACGCGGCGATTGCCGAGGCGTCGGGCGGGGTGGTGTGGGCGGACGACCTGACGGCCGAGCGCGCCGACGCCCTCGTCGCGTCCCTCGACGGGCCGACGCTGGCCTCGTTCGACCTCGACGCCGTCGACGCCGCGCGGGGCGTCAGCGCGCCGGGCGTGGGTGGGCTCTCCACCGCCGTGTGGCTCCGGGCGGCTGAGGTGTGTGGGCGGAGCGCACACGTCCAGTCGGTCGACGTCGTCGAGCTGAATCCGGCCCACGACACGGACGGGCGGACGGTGGTGCTGGCCGCGCTCACCGTCTGGCACGTCCTCCGCGGCCTCGCCGCGCGGACACCTCCGGCCTGACGCCGCCCCGCCCGCGCGGCACGGCCCCGTGGGACCGGAGGCGCTCCGGCCGACCGCCCCGCCCGCCGGCCGCGCGCGTCGAAGCGCTCCTCCGCCCCGCCCGAGCGCCAGAGGGCGGGGCGGTCCTACCCGCGGAGCTCGGCCTCGAAGTCCTCTTCCCAGAACTCGTTCGGGCGGCGGCCCTCGCCCGTCTCCGCCTCCCACAGCTCGACGCGGTTGGGGAGCATGAGGAGCACGCGGTCGCCCCGCCCGACGCCCTGGCGGCGGAGGAACGTGTCCGAGCGGTCCGACAGCTCCCCGAACGAGAGCCGGGCCGCGGTCCCCTCATCGCCCTCGATCCAAAGTGCCGGGGCGTCCGCATGCTCCGCGGCCCAGGCGTCGAACCCGTCGAGCGCCCAGTTGAAGCGGTCGAGCGTGGGCCACGTGAACCGCTCGCGGGCCGCGGCGAGGTCGGTGCGGGTGTCGAGGAGCGTGTCGCGGGCGTCACGGAAGGCCTGGGCAGACATGGCGGGGTGGGGCGGGGCGGAAGGAACAGGCCGTGTAAATTGACCAACCGGCCCTTCGGGTCCGACCGGCCTCGGAATTCGGGGCCGCCCCGCCCCGTGAACAGGGGGCGGGGTGGAGAGCGCTCGGCCGCCCCGCCCGCTCCGGCAGACGCCGCGCGCGGTGCCCCCGCCCCGCCCGCGCGCCCTGGCGGGGCGGGGCGGTCCCGGGACCCCCGCCGAGGCGCCGCCGTAGCTTCGGCCGCCCCGCCCCCGAGACCCACGACACGAGCATGGCCGGATACCCCCACGACGAGATCGAGCGCAAGTGGCAGGCCTACTGGCGCGACCACGAGACCTTCCGCCAGCCCGGCCCCGGCGACGCCGGCTTCGACGCGAGCAAGCCCGGGTTCTACGCGCTCGACATGTTCCCCTACCCGTCGGGCGCCGGCCTCCACGTGGGCCACCCCGAGGGCTACACGGCGACCGACATCGTCGCCCGCACCAAGCGGATGCAGGGGTTCAACGTGCTCCACCCGATGGGCTGGGACGCCTTCGGCCTGCCGGCCGAGCAGTACGCCATCGAGACGGGGACGCACCCGCGCGAGACGACCGAGCGCAACGTCGGCACGTTTCGGCGCCAGCTCCAGCGGCTCGGGTTCTCCTACGACTGGAGCCGCGAGATCAACACGACGGATCCGGACTACGTGCGGTGGACGCAGTGGATCTTCCTCACGCTCTACGAGCGCGGGCTGGCCTACGAGTCGGTCGCCCCAGTCAACTGGTGCCCGGCGCTCGGGGCCGTGCTCTCGAACGAGGAGGTCGTCAACGGGCGGAGCGAGATCGGCGGGCACCCGGTCGTCCAGCGCCCGATGCGGCAGTGGATGCTGAAGATCACGGACTACGCCGACCGCCTGCTCGACGGGCTGGACGGGCTCGACTGGCCCGAGTCCGTCAAGGCCATGCAGCGGAACTGGATCGGGCGGAGCGAGGGCGCCGAGGTCGACTTCCGCGTGTTCGGCCACGACGAGCTCACGCTCCGCGTGTTCACGACCCGGCCGGACACGCTCTTCGGGGCGACCTACATGGTCCTCGCCCCGGAGCACCCCTACGTGGCCGAGATCGCGACTGAGGACCAGGTGTTCGCCGTCCGCGACTACGTCGAGGCGACGGCGCGCAAGACGGAGCGGGACCGAATCGAGTCGAAGGCGAAGACGGGCGTGTTCACGGGCGCGCACGCGACAAACCCTGTCAACGGCCAGAAAATCCCCATCTGGATTGCCGACTACGTCCTATCGACGTATGGGACCGGCGCCATCATGGCCGTCCCCGCCCACGACGCGCGCGACCTCGAGTTCGCCGTCGCGCATGGGCTCCCGGTCCGCACGGTCGTCAAGCCGCCGGCCTCGTGGATCGAGGCGCACGCGCCCGCCGACGTGTCGACGGACGACGAGACCGAGCTCTACGCGGCCTACCTCGACCGCACGCGCGACTGGACCGACGCCTACACCGGCGACGGCCGCCACCTCCATTCCGACGCCTCGGGCGGGGCGGTCGCCGACATCGCCGACCGCGGCACGTCGCTGGACGGGCTCGAGACGCCGGCCGCCACGGACGCCGTGCTCGCGTGGCTCGACGACAACGGCGTGGGCCGGCGCCGCACCGAGTACAAGCTCCGCGACTGGCTCTTTAGCCGGCAACGCTACTGGGGCGAGCCGATCCCGGTCCTCCACGTCGAGAACGAGGACGGCCGCGTCGAGCCGCACGCGTTGGGCAAGGACATGCTCCCGGTCACGCTCCCCGAGGTCGACCGCTACACCCCGACGGGGACCGGCGAGAGCCCGCTCGCGGGCATCGAGGAGTGGGTCGAGGTGACGGACCCCGCGACCGGCCGCCCCGCCCGGCGCGAGACGAACACGATGCCGCAGTGGGCCGGCTCGTGCTGGTACTACCTCCGCTTTATCGACCCCGACAACGACCGGGCGCCCGTCGATCCCGAAAAGGAGCGGTACTGGATGCCGGTCGACCTCTACGTGGGCGGGGCGGAGCACGCCGTCCTGCACCTGCTCTACGCCCGCTTCTGGCACAAGGTGCTCTACGACGCCGGCGTTGTCAGCACCGACGAGCCGTTCCAGAAGCTGGTCAACCAGGGCATGATCCTGGGCGGCGTAGAGCACACGGCGTTCCGCCGCCTCGACGAGTCGGGCGACGCCTACGGCTGGGTCTCGGCGGAGCACGCCGCGCCGACGGACGACGACGAGATCGCGTGGCAGGACGCCCGCGACGGCTCCAGCCTCGTGGCGGTCACGGTCAGCGACGACGAGGTCGAAAAGGGCGGAGAAGGCTTCGTGCTCCGGGAGTACCCGGACGTCCGCGTGCAGTCGCGGGCGCACAAGATGTCGAAGAGCCGCGGCAACGTGGTCAACCCGGACGACATCGTGGCCGAGTACGGGGCCGACTCGCTCCGGCTGTACGAGATGTTTATGGGTCCGCTGGAGCAGACGAAGCCGTGGAATACGCGCTCGGTCGACGGCGTCCACCGCTTTCTCGCGCGGGCCTACCGCCTCGTCCTCGACCGCGAGGGCGGGGTGGCGGTCTCGGACGCCGATCCGACGCGCGAGCAGCTCCGCGTGCTCCATGCCACCATCCAGAAGGTGACGGACGACGTCGACGGCCTCCGCTTCAACACGGCCATCGCGGCCATGATGGAGTTCGTGAACGCGGCGACCAAGTGGGAGCACGTGCCCCGGAGCGTGGTCGAGCCGTTCGTGCTCCTGCTCGCCCCGTTCGCCCCGCACCTCGCTGAAGAGCTGTGGCAGCGGTTGGGCCATGACGAGTCGCTGGCCTACGCGCCGTGGCCCGAGTACGACCCAGCGCTCCTCCAGGCCGACACCGTCGAGATCGCGGTCCAGGTCAACGGCAAGCTCCGCGGGACCGTGACCGTGGACGCTGGCGCTGACCAGTCCGCGATGCTCGCCGCGGCGCGTGAGGAGGAGAACGTCGCCCGCTACCTCTCCGAAGGCACGGTCCGCAAGGAGATCGCCGTGCCGGGCCGGCTCGTCAACTTTGTCGTGGCGTAGCCGCCCCGCCCGCTGGACGCCCGCCCCGCCCGCAACCGCCCCGCCCGTGGGGGAACGCGGGGGGCGGGGCGGCGCCGATCCCCGGCAACGGCCGCGCGGGCGGGGCGGAGAGAACCCGCCCGCCCCGCCCCGAGTCTAGGCCACCCCGCCTGGGACCGAGGGCGGGGTGGTCCTGAGTTTCCAGCCGCCCCGCCCGGGGTCCCGTCGTCATGAAAACCGTCGTCACCGGCGCCACCGGAACCGTAGGCAGCGCCGTGCTCCGCCGCCTCCTCCAAGACGGCCACGAGGCCGTCGCCGCCGTTCGCCACGCGGGCGACCGCGATCTCCCGGACGGCGCCGCGTCCGTCGCGTTCGATGTCACAAAGCCCGAGACGTACGGGCCGGCGTTTGAGGGGGCGGACAACGTATTCCTCATGCTCCCGCCGGGCAAAGGCGCGAACATGAACGGCGTGATCGACGCGGCCCAGGCCGCCGGCGTGCGCCGCATCGCGTTCCTGTCCGTCCTGGGCGCCGAGAGCAACCCGGTCCTCCCGCACCGGAGCATCGAGAAGCACCTGGAGGCGTCGTCGATGGAGACCGCGCTGCTCCGGGCCAGCTACTTTATGCAGAACCTCTCCGACGTCCACGCCGCCGACGTCCGCGACGGCGAGATCGTGGTGCCGGCGGGGGCGGGGCGGACGTCGTTCGTAGACGCCCGCGACGTGGGCGACGCGGCGGCCGTCTGGCTGACGGACGCCGACCGGACGCCGGCGGCGGGCGCCGTCGCCTACGACCTGACGGGGCCGGAGTCGCTGGACTACTTCGACGTGGCCGCCGTGCTCTCTGACGTCCTCGGCCGCCGCGTCGTTTACACACGGCCGGGCCTCGTCCAGTTCTACCGCCACGAGCGCGCCCGTGGCGCCGAACCTGGCTACGCCGCCGTCATGATGGGACTGTACACGTCCGCCCGCCTCGGCTTCGCCGGCCGCCTCGCCGACGGCGTCCAGCGGCTGCTCGGGCGCCCGCCCCGCTCGCTCCGCGAGTTTGCTGAAGACTACCGCGAGGCGTGGGCGTGACCGCCCCGCCCCCAGACGGCAACCTCGACGCTCGGGCGGGGCGGTGGGCCGCGCTCTGCGAGCCATTCCTGCGGGAGCACGTCGCCGGCGACGCCGCCCACGACCTCGCCCACGTCCGCCGCGTCGTCGCGTGGGCGGGGCGGATCGGGCGCGACGAAGGGGCGGACCTCGACGTGGTGCTCCCGGCGGCGTGGCTCCACGACTGCGTCGTGCTCCCGAAGGACCACCCCGCCCGCGCGCAGGCGTCGCGGCGGGCGGCCGAGCGGGCGGCGGCGTGGCTCCGGGAGCACGGCGAGCCCGAGGCGCGCGTCGCCGCGGTCGCCCACGCCATCGAGGCCCACAGCTTTTCGGCCGGCGTCGAGCCGCGGACGCTGGAGGCGCGCGTGGTCCAGGACGCCGACCGACTCGACGCGCTCGGTGCGATCGGCGTGGCCCGGTGCTACGCGACGGCCGGGGCGCTGGGCGCGGCGCTCACGCACCCGACCGATCCCGTGCCGACGTGGGCCGACCCGGACGCCGCCCCGCCAGATGCCGCCCCGCCCGAGCCGCCCCGCCCGCTCGACGACCGACGCTACGCGACGGACCACGTCTACGCAAAGCTGCTCCGCCTACCGTCCACGATGCGCACGCGGGCGGGGCGGGCCGAGGCCGAGCGCCGAGCGGCGTTCCTCCGCGCCTTCCTGGCGCAGCTCGCGTCCGAAGCCGGGGGCGCTTCCTGAGCGGGCGGGGCGGGGGACCCTCAGGCGGGGCGCGGCGTCGGAGGGCGCCCTCTTTTCTTTTGCCTCCCGCCGCCTGTGCCCTTTTCGCTCTGGTTCGTCGTTGCTGGTCTGCTCCTCACCCTCATGGCGCTGGGGGGCACGACGCTCAAGCGGCTCCCGCTCTCGACGGCGCAGCTCTACCTCTTGGTCGGGCTGGGAATCGGGCCGCTCGGGATCGGGCTCCTCGTGATCGACCCTATCGAGCAGGCGAAGCCGCTGGAGATCCTCTCCGAGATCGCCGTCATCCTGTCGCTCTTTGCGGCCGGGCTCAAGCTCCGCACGCCGCTCACGGACCGCCGCTGGCGGCTCCCGCTCCGCCTCGCGACGATCTCGATGACGCTGACGGTCTTCGGGATCGCCGCGCTCGGCGTGTGGGGGCTGGGGCTGCCGATCGGCGCGGCCGTCCTGCTCGGCGCCGTCCTCGCCCCGACCGACCCCGTCCTCGCGTCCGACGTCCAGATCGAGGACCCCGACGACACCGACCGCCTCCGGTTCTCGCTCACCGGCGAGGCCGGGTTCAACGACGGCGCCGCGTTCCCCTTCGTCATGCTCGGGCTGGGGCTCCTGGGCCTCCACGAGCTGGGCGAGTTTGGGTGGAAGTGGGTGGCGGTCGACGTGCTGTGGGCCATCTTCGGGGGGATCGCGCTGGGCGCTGTCCTAGGCCTCGGCGTCGGGCGCCTCGTCGTGTACCTGCGCAAGACGCACAAGGAGGCGATCGGGACCGACGACTTCCTCGCGCTCGGGCTCGTCGCGCTGGCCTACGGGGTGGCCCTCCTCATCAGCACCTACGCCTTCCTCGCAGTCTTCGCCGCCGGCCTCGCGCTCCGCTACGAGGAGCGCCGCGAGACGGGCGACGAGGCGGCCGAGGACGTCGAGGCGATGGCGAAGAACGGGGAGGAGGAGGAGGTCGCCGTCGACGAGCACGTGGCCCCGGCCTTTATGGCGTCAGCCATCCTCGGGTTCGCCGAGCAGCTGGAGCGGATCGGGGCGGTCGCGCTCGTGGTCCTGGTGGGCGCGCTGCTGCACCTGGCCGAGTGGTCGTTCGACGCGCTGTGGTTCGTGCCCGTCGTGTTCCTCGTCGTCCGCCCGGCGGCCGTGGCCGTAGGCCTCGCGTTCTCGTCCACGTCGGACCTCCAGCGCGAGCTCGTCGCGTGGTTCGGGGTCCGCGGGATCGGGTCGGTCTACTACCTCATGTTCGCCGAGACGCACGGGCTCTACGACGGCTTCTCGGAGCGCCTGCTGGGCCTCGTCCTCGTCACAATCGCGGCCAGCGTCGTCGTCCACGGCCTCTCGGTCACGCCCGTCATGGCGTGGTACAGCCGCCGCGCCGGCTCCGAGGAGCGGAAGGCGCAAGTGGCCGGCGACGAGGCGTAGGGCGGGGAAAGTGGAAAGTGGAAAGTGGAAAGTGGAAAGTGGAAAGTGGAAAGTGGAAAGTGGAAAGTGGAAAGTGGAAAGTCGCGTGGGCGGGGTGGTGCCCGATTTGTTCCGCCCCGCCCCCGTGGGACCGGAGCGGGCAGCGGGCGGCGAGCAGCAGGCAAATGGGGGCGGGGCGGTCGTGGCAGGCACGCCGCCGTCTCGAGGCGGCGGCAGTCCCCCTCCTGGCCAGGAGGGGCTAGGCAACGTTGACATTTGAGTTGGGCGGGTCGGTGCCGATAGCAGCCTCCCCTTCTTGCTGCTACCATGCCTCGCCATACGCTCTCCGACGCGCAGTTCAACCGCATCCGGCACCTGCTCCCTGGTAAGCCCGGCGACCGAGGCCGCACCGCGACGAACAACAAGCTCTTCCTCGAGGCCGTGCTCTTCGTCGCCAGCAACGGCGGGCGGTGGCGCGACCTGCCCGAACGCTTCGGCAAGTGGAACTCCGTCTTCGTACGCTTCAACCGCTGGAGCAAACGCGGCGTCTGGCAGCGCCTCTTCGAGAGCGTCCAGGACCCGGACCTGGAATGGCTCATGGTCGACTCCACGATCCTGCGCGTGCACCAGGACGCTGCGAGGCGGCCAAAAAGGGGGGGCCCAGCGAGCTGGCCAACCACCGCGAAGGCTTCGGGCACAGCCGCGGCGGGTTGACCACGAAGCTTCACGTGGCCTGCGACGCGCTCTGCAACCCGGTGCGCTTCGCGCTCACCGGCGGGCAGGCCCCCGACGGCCACGAGATGCTGCCGCTGATCGCGGGGCTCGATGCGGGGGCCGTGCTCGCCGACGCGGCCTACGACTCGGACGCGCACCGGGCGGCGCTGTCGGCGGGGGGCATCGGTGCGGTGATCAAGCCGAACGGTGCGCGGTCGGCGAAGCCGCCGTTCGACCGCGAGGTCTACCGCGAGCGCAACCAGGTCGAGCGCTTGATCGGTCGACTGAAGCGCTACCGGCGGATCGGTACGCGCTACGAGCAGACGGCGCGCAACGACCTCTCGGTCGTCCACGCGGTCTCGACGCTCATCCTGCTCGCCTAATGTCAACGTCGCCTAGGGGTGGTGGAGGATGCGGGCGGGGCGGTCTGGCCTTGGCCGCCCCGCCCAGAGGCCGTTGGCCAACACCGTTGCATATGACACCGCCCCGCCCCCGGGCGACTGACGGTCGCCCCTACGACCTCTCGCGTTGCGGGCGGGGCGGGTCTTCATCGACGGACCAGGCCGGCGCGGGGCAACCCCGAACCCCGAACCCCGAACCCCGAACCCCGAACCCCGAACCCCGAACCCCGAACCCCGAACCCCGAACCCCGCCCGTGCCCTACCTCGACCACGCCGCGACGACGCCGCTCCGAGCCGAAGCGCTCGACGCGATGCTCCCGTACCTCCGCGAGCACCACGGCAACCCGTCGTCGCTGCACGGGGCGGGGCGGCGCGCGCGCGTGGCTGTGGAAAAGGCGCGGGCGCGCATCGCGGGCGTTCTGGGCTGCGAGCCGGGCGAGGTGGTGTTCACGAGCGGCGGGACCGAAGCCGACAACCTCGCTCTCCGCGGCGTGCTCACCGGCGCGGCCCTCCGCGAGACCGGGCGGGCCGCAAACCGGCGGGGCGGTCTTGTCACGTCGGCGACCGAGCACGAGGCCGTGCTGCGAACCGCCGAGGCGCTCGCCGCCGAGGGATACCCGGTTATCGTGCTCCCGCCCGACGGGGCGGGGCGGCTCACGGCCGAGGCCGTCGCGGACGCGCTCACCGAGCAGACGGGGCTGGTCTCGGCCATGCTCGTCAACAACGAGACGGGCGCCGTCAACCCCGTCGCGGACATCGCGCGCGTGGCGGAGCGGGGCGGGGCGGCCACCCACACCGACGCCGTCCAGGCCGCGGGCCTCCTGCCGCTCGACGTCGACGCGCTGGGCGTCGACCTCCTCTCGCTGTCCGGGCACAAGGTGGGCGGGCCGAAAGGCGTCGGCGCCCTCTACGTCCGCGCGGGCACGTCGTTTGGGGCGGTGCAGACGGGCGGGGCGCAGGAGCGAGGGCGCCGGGGGGGGACTGAGAACGTGGCGGCTGTGGTCGGCTTTGCCGAGGCGCTCGCGCTCGCCGACGCCGAGCGCGTCGACCACGCCGTCCAGGTCGGCGCCTTGCGCGACCGGCTCCGCGCGCGCGTCGTCGCCGCGTTCGGGGACGCTGTGCACCTGAACACGCCGCCTGGCGCCGCCCCCCACGTCCTCAGCCTCTCGTTCCCGCCCCGCCCCGGCGTAGGGCGGGGCACGCTCGACGGCGAGATGCTGCTGACGGCGCTCGACCTGGAGGGCGTCGCGGCGTCGGCCGGGAGCGCGTGCACGAGCGGGGCGCTCGAGCCCAGTCACGTCCTGCTCGCCCAAGGGCTCGACCGCGCGACGGCCGCGGCGACCGTTCGGTTCTCGCTCGGGCGGGGCACGACCGAGGCCGACGTCGACGCCGCGGCGGCAGCCCTCGTCCGCGTCGTCGCGCGCCAGGGCGGGGCGGGGTAGTCTGGCGTCCCTAGCGGAACTGGCACCGGCAGCGCGTACGTTTCCGGCCCGTCCCTCCCTGGCCCCGTGCTCCTCTCCGGCGACGTCCTCTGGCTCGGCCCCCGTGCTCCGTGGGCCGCCGCGCTCGACGCGGCCGTCCACTCGTGCGCGGCGGCCGCCGACCTCCCCGCCCGCGGCGGCGCCGCGCTCGTCGTCATCGCGGGCGACCCCGCCGCCGCCGCCGACTGGCTCCGCCGGCCCCGTGAGCGGCCGCCGGCCCTCGTCGTGGCCGACGGCGACGACGCCGAGGAGGCCGCGCTCCAGGCCGGGGCCGACGAGGCCGTCTCGGCGTCCGCCCCGCCCGAAGACGCTCGACGGGCCGTCCGGCGGGCGCTCGCGCGGCACGCGGCGGCCCAGGACGAGACCGACGTGTTCCGGCTGATGGTCGAGTGCGCGACCGACCTCCTCACGCTCACCGACGCCGACGGCCGGACGCTCTACGCAAGTCCGGCCGCCGAGGAGCTGACGGGCGCCCCCGCCGAGGACCTCGTCGGCCGCGAGCCGTTCGCATCGGTCCACCCCGACGACCTCGACCGCGTGCGGCGGGCGTACGTGGGTGCGGTGGCCGCGGGCGGGGCGCCGGTCGCGACCCAGTACCGCGTGCGCGACGCCGACGGCTGCGTTCGCGTCGTCGAGAGCGTCGGCCGCCCCGCCTGCGCGGGCGGGCGGACGTACGGCGTCGTCAGCACGCGCGACGTGACCGAGCGGGTCGAGATGGAGGAGCGGCTCCGCGATTCTGAGGCCCGCTACCGCGCCGTCGTCCGGGCGCTCCCCGACGTGGTCTCGCGGCTCCGCCACGACGGCTGGGTCGTCGACTTCCACGTGCCGCCCGTCTTCGAGACCGAGTTCCCGGCCGAGGCCATGCTCGGGCGCCGGCTCCAGGACGTGATCCAGACTGACATCGCGCGGAAGTTCGCGGACAACGTGGGCCGCCTCCGCGAGACCGGCCGCGTCGTCTCGTACGACTACGAGGTCGAGGTGATGGGCGAGACGCGGCACCGCGAGGTCCGGCTCGCCCCGCTCGGCGACGGCGAGGTGATCTCGATGATCCGCGACGTGACCGCGCTCCGGCAGAAGACGGCGGCGCTCCAACGGTCGCGGACCGAGCTCCGCGCGCTCGCGACGCACCTCCAGGACGTCCGCGAGGAGGAGCGGGCGCGGCTCTCGCGCGAGGTCCACGATGTGCTCGGGCAGCAGCTCACGGCCATCCGCCTCGGCATCGGGTGGTTCGGCCGGCGCCTCTCCGACAACGCCGAGGCTCAGGCGCGGCTGGCCGAGCTTCGCGAGACGATCGACGAGACGATCGGCCACGTCCGCCAGGTAGCCGCCGACCTCCGGCCGGGCGTACTCGACGACTTCGGGCTCGCGAGCGCGGCCGAGTGGCAGGTCGAGCGGTTCGCGGCGCGGACCGGCCTCGCGACGTCGCTCGACGTCGAGGGCACGGCCGAGGTCCCAACCGACGTGGCGACGGCCGCCTTCCGCGTGCTCCAGGAGGCGCTGACGAACGTGGCCCGCCACGCCGACGCCCGGTCCGTCGACGTCACACTCGACGTCACGCTCGGGGGCGGGGCGGTCCGGCTCACGGTCGCCGACGACGGGCGGGGCTTTGACGGGAACGCCGTCGGCCGTCGGACGCTCGGGCTGCTCGGGATGCGCGAGCGGGCCGGCGCGCTCGGCGGCACGCTCGACGTCCGCGGCGTGCCCGGCCGGGGCACCGTCGTCGAGTGCACGCTCCCCCTCGCCCCGCCCCGCCCATGACCCGCGTCGCGATTGCCGACGACCACGCCCTCGTTCGCCGCGGGCTCATCGAGCTCCTCCGCGAGACGCCCGGCCTCGACGTGGTCGCCGAGGCCGACTCCGGCGACGCGCTGCTCCGGGCCGTCCGCGACGGGCGCGTGGACGTGATCGTGATGGACATGAACATGCCCGGGCCGAGCGGCCTCGACCTCGTCAAGTCGCTCCACGCTGAGTTCCCAGGGCTCCCGCTCCTCGTCCTCTCGGCCCACCCCGAGGACCAGTACGCCGTGCGCGTGGTGCGGGCCGGGGCGCTGGGCTACCTCACGAAGGAGAGCGCCGAGGCCGACCTCGTCGAGGCCGTCCGCCGCGTGGCCCAGGGCAAGCGGTTCCTCACGCGCACGCTCGCTGAGGCGCTCCTCGACGCGCTCGACGCGGACCCCGACGCCGTGCCCCACGCGGCGCTCTCGGACCGCGAGTACCAGGTGCTCCGGCTCCTGGCCTCGGGCAAGACCGTCGGCGGCATCGCCGAAGACCTCTCGCTCAGCGTCAAGACGATCTCGACCTACCGCGCGCGGCTCCTCCAGAAGATGGGGATGTCGAACAACTCCGAACTCACGCGCTACGCCCTCGAGAACAAGCTGGTGGAGTGAGGGGACTGGGGACTGGGTGGCGCGCGGGCGGGGTGGTGCCCTTTTCGTTCCACCCCGCCCCTGCGGGGCCGGCGAGCAGCGGGCGGCGAGCAGCGGGCGGGGCGGTCGTGGGCGGGCACGTCGCCGTCTTGAGGCGGCGGCAGCCCTCCTCCTGGCCACCGCGCAGCGTCGGCGCAGCCAAGAGGGGATAGGACCCAAAGGGCGAGGTGGTTGTGACGCGGGCGGGGCGGTTTGGGTAGGCGCCGCCCCGCCCGCGCGCCGCCCCGCCCGTGGGCGGCGGCCCGACGGCGTTGCATGCAACGCCGCTACGGCGGCCACCCCGCCCCGCCCTCACGTTCTGCGGGCGGGGTGGTGCATCTTTGGCCCGCTGCCCGCTGCCCGCTGCCCGCTGCCCGCTGCCCGCTGCCCGCTGCCCCGTCAGTTCATCCGCGGATCGTCGGGGAACGTCGAGAGCAGGGCGTACTCGCCGCCGAGCCGGCGGAGCACGCCGCGCCAGAGGGCGTCGGAGCCCTCGGCGAACACGACCTCGGCCGAGCCGTCGAGGACGATCCACGAGCCCTCCTCGACCTCGGCGTCGAGCTGGCCCGGCCCCCAGCCGGAGTAGCCGACGAAAAAGCGGAACCGCGAGGCGTCCAGCCACCCCGCCCGCGCGCCCTCCTGGACCTCGTCGAACGAGCCGCCCCAGAACACGTCGTCGCAGACGGGGAGCGCGCCGTCGAGGTGGTCGTAGGGGTGGAGGTAGTGGAGCGTGTCGGGCTGGACCGGCCCGCCGAGCCCGAGCTCGGCGTCGAACGGGAGCGGGTCGGCGGCGGCCTCCGACAGCGAGAGGCCGGTCGGCCGGTTGAGCACGAGCCCGTAGGAGCCCTCGGTCGTGTGCTCGCAGAGCAGGAGCACGGCTCGGCGGAAGTTGGGGTCCGCCATCGGCGGTTCGGCGACGAGCAGGGAGCCGGGCGTGGGAGCGGACATCGGGCGACGGGCGGGGGGCAGCCTGTCCAACGCACGCGCAGAGGGGCCGGGTCCGGCGGCGCAGCTTCGCGTAGGGGCCGGCTGTGCGAGCCCCCGCCCCGCCCGCTACCGCCCCCGGAAGAGCGCCACGACGAGCGCCACGGCCGCCGTGTAGAGCGCGCCGCCCAGCCACAGCCCGAAGACCAGGAACGGCGTCCGCGTGCCCTGGTCGAGCGCGAGCAGGATCGTGAGCAGCCCGTTGTGGACGACCGCCACGACGAGCGCGCCGACGAACGCCTGCACCGGCGTAAGCCGCAGGTGCTCGCCCTGCTCGGACTGGAACAGGCCGACCACGAACCCCATGAGCGTCTTGAGGAGCGCGTTGACGCCCAGCGTCGACGGGTTGACGACGATGTCCATCAGGAGCCCGGTCCAGAACCCCGTGACGGCCCCGGGCACGCGGCCGCGCCGGAGCGCCACGTAGGCCACGTACAGTAAGACCACGTCTGGCGTGACGCCCCACAGGCCCAGGTTGCTCAGGAGCCACTGAGCGAGAACCACGGCCAGGCCGACGGCGACCTGGCGGAGTACGTACGGCATGCGTCGGGCGGGGCGGAAACCCAGAGGGCGGGACGCCGGAAACTACGGAGCCGGAGGGGGACCGGCAGGCGACGCCCGGCGGGCGGGGCGGACTCGGGCCGGGCGCCGCCCCGCCCACGTTACTCGGCGTCGACGGCCGCCACGAGGCGCGCGGCGAACCCGCCGTCGCGGTCGGCCGCGCGGCGGAGGAGGGCGAGGCTCTCGTCGCGGCCCGGACCGCGCGCCACGAGCGGGAGCGTCCGCCCGGGGAGAGGGGAGAGGTGACCGGCGGCCCCGTTGGGCGGGGCGGCTAGGGCGTAGACCGACGCGTGGACGCCGGCCTCGGTCATGGCCCCGAGGCACATGGCGCACGGCTCGAGCGTCGTCGCGAGCACCAGGCCCGGCTCGTCCAGGCCGCCCCGCTCGGCGAGCGCGTGGAGCGCGTCCGTCTCGGCGTGGCGGAGCCGGTCGCCGTCCGTCGCCGCCCGGTTGCGGCCGACGGCCACGACGGTCCCGTCGCCCCGGCCGATGGCGGCGCCGATGGGCGCGTCGCCGGCCTCGAACGCCTCGCGGGCTTGGGCGAGCGCGGCGTCCATGAGCCGCCCCGCCCCGTCGTCCGAGAGCGCGTGGTCGCCCGGCGCCGCCGCGGCGAGGGCCGCGTCGAGGTCGCCCACGAGGGCGGCCGTCGACGCGTAGACGGCGCGGGCGCCGGCGCCGCGGAGGTCGTCTTCCGACCACACCCAGGTCGCCACGCCGACGAACGCCGCCCCGCCCCGGAGCGCGGCCTCGGCGTCGTAGACCGTGTCGCCGACGAGGGCGCAGGCGGCCGGCGGGAGCCCCAGCTTGTCGGCGACCACGCGGACGAGGTCGGGCTCGGGCTTGCTCCCGTCGACGTCCGACGACGTGGTGACGACGTCGAAGCGGTCGCGGAGGTCCGTGCCCACGCTCTCGAACAAGGCGTCGAGGTCGCCCTCGGCCGATGACGTGGCGAGCGCCAGCGTCAGCCCCCGCTCGCGGGCGGCGTCGATCAGGCGCTCGGCGCCGTCGAGCAGGCGGAGCGTCCGCTCCGCGGCGATCTCGCGGAACGCCCGGCCGATGGCGTCGCGCATCGCCTCGCCGTGCTCGGCCTCGACGCCCGGCCCGAACACGTCGGGCACCACGTGGTCGGCTCCCTTCCCGATCACCAAGTCGAAGCGGTCTTTGGGGAGCCCGAGCCCGAACTCCTTGGCGGCGCGGACGAAGCCTTCGGCGTGGGCGTCGTTGGAGTCGGTGAGCGTGCCGTCGAGGTCGAGGAGGAGTGCGGAGAGGGCCACGGGCGGGGTGGGTGCGGGGGGAGGGGGCTCTCCAGACCCGCCCCGCCCGTCGCGGTTCTCGGAATCGTCGTCGGCCGGAGTCCTCCGGAGTCGCCGATGCCGAACCGAGGAGCGCGCGCGGCACCCGCCGCCCCGCCCGACCACCCCGCCCTTGCGCCACGCGGGCGGGGCGGACACCTTGACCCACCGACCCCAAGCCGCCCATGCCCACCCTCGACGCCGCGCTCGCCGAACTCCGCCGCTCGTTCGAGCGATTCGACCCGCTCCCCGATTCCGTGTGGGCCGACGTGCGGCGGCCGTGGCGGCTCCGCGCCGTGCGGCGGGGCGAGGTGCTCACGCGCGCGGGCGAGACCGAGCGCACGCTCTCGCTCGTGGTCGAGGGCGTCCAGCGGCTCTCGTTCCTCGCCGACGGCCGCGAAGTCACCGTCGCCTTCGTCTACCCGCCCGACCTCTCTGGCGTGCCCGACTCGTTCTTCCTCCAGACGCCGTCGGCCTACGCGCTCGACGCGCTCACCGACGGGCAGGTGCTCGCCGCCGACCACGGCGATGTCGCGGCGCTCCTGGACCGCCACCGCGAACTGGAGCGGTGGGCGTGGAAGCTGTTCGCGGCGGCCGGGGCGGGGCGGGCCAAGCGGGAGCGGGAGCTGCTCACGCTCTCGGCCGAGGACCGCTACCGGAGGCTGCTCCGCGAGGCCCCGCACGTCCTCCAACTCGCGGCCCAGAAGCACGTGGCGTCCTACCTCGGAATGTCGCCCGAGACGCTGAGCCGCGTCCGCTCTGGCCGTTCTTGACGCGCGTCAAGGCGCGGGCCGCCCCGCCCGGGTAGCGTGGGGCTCCACCCCGCCCCTTGGGTTTGCCCGTCGGGCGCTCTTTGGGTCCGCCCCCGCGCTCATGTCCATCGTCGTCGCCCTCCGCTCCGCCCGCCCCGCCCTGTGGGCGCTCGCGTTCGTCGGCCTCGTCGGGCTGAACGGCCCGTTCCTCTACTACGCGCTGTTCCGCCCCGACGTGGTCGCCGCCGCGCAGCAGAACCCCGTGGCCCTCGTGTTCATGGCCGAGGCGTTCGTCCTGGTCGGGTTCGGCGCGTGGGGCATCGCGCGGCTCGGGCTGCGGCGCCCGGGGTGGCTCGCGTTCGTGGCCCTGTCGATCGCTGGGAGCCTCGCCTTCAGCGTCCCCGCCTTCCTCCTGTGGCACCTGCGGACGCGCGATAGGGGCGGGGTGGGGCCGCCGAACGGGTGACGGGCCGCCCCGCCCGCGCCAGCTCGCCCCTTACAGCACGTCGCCCGCCCCGCCCGGCGCCGCCCGGCCGGCCGCGGGCGGGGCGGGGAGGCCCACGTCGCCGGGCGCGCCGTCGGCCCCGTGGCGGGGCGGGCCGCCGGCGCCCGGCTTCCCCTCGGTCTGGTTGAAGAACATCCGCGTCGTCGGGTACGCCAGGTCGATGTCATCGCGGGCTGCGAAGCGGTCGAGGATGGCCTCCCACACGTCCTGCTCGCTCCCGCGCACGCGGCGGGGCTCGACGAGGAACCGGATCGTGAGCTGGACGCCCTCGCCCACGACGCTCGTGTAGACGGTCGGGGTCAGCTTCGAGTAGAAGATGAAGTAGTCCCGGGCCGCCCGGCGGAGCGTCCGCTCGGCGTCGGGCGAGAGGCTGTTGGTGACCGTGTGGGCGATGTCGAGCAGGGCGGCCTTGGCCGCCCGCCAGTCGCTCTCGAACGTGACCACGACCGGGACCTCGTGCCACACGTAGGCGAACGCGCCCGTGTGGTTGACGACGGGGTGCGTAAAGACCCACCCGTTGGGGACGTGGACGATCCGCCCGGTCGACTGCCCCGCGCCGGCCACCGTCCCCGTCTGGAGCAGCGTGAACTGGAACAGGCGCTGGTCGATCACGTCGCCCGAGTGCTGGTGGACCGTCACGCGGTCGCCCGGCGAGAACGGCCGCCGCCACAGGATGAAGGCCCACCCCGCCAGGTTCACGAGCGGGTCGCGCAGCGCGATCGCGATGCCGGCCGTGAGGAGACCGAGGAACGTGCCCAACGAGCCCAGCCCCTCGAGCCACACGTTGAGCAGGACGAGCGCGGTGAGCGCGACGACGACGTAGGTCGTCCCCTTGCGCCACGAGTACAGCCGGCGGGCGTCGTCGGGCGAGCGGCGGCGGACGGCGGCGAGCACGAGCGCCCGGAGCCCCCACAGCACCACGACGACGGCGACCGTCTCGATCAGGTTGAGCGCCGTCTGCGGCGACACGTTGAGCAGGTCGGCCATCCCCCCCACGACGCGGTCGCCCAGCGTCGAGCCCGTGCGGACCGGGGCCTCCACGGCCCCGCTCGGCCCCGCCCCGTCCGTCGCCGCCCCGCCCCGCCCTTGCAGCGCGTCCAGCACCGCGCTCCCCGACGACGCGGGCGGGGCGGCCGCAGGGGCGGTGCCCGCGTCGCCGGCGGGCGGGGCGGTCTGGAGCGGCACGCTACTCGGCGGCCGTCCCGGCCGCGGCCTCCGTGATGAACTCGCCCAGGCAGCGCGGGCTGTACGAGGCGTAGTCGGACTGGACGACGCGGCCGTTGATGGCCAGCTTGGGCACGCTGAGGCCGCCGTCCGGCGCCGTGAACGCGGCCTGCACCGCCTTCGCCTCGACCTCGATCTGGGCCAGGATCGGCTGGACCCGCGCCTCGTCGTTGAGGAGGGCCTGGAAGGCAGCCCCGTCCATTCCGGCCGCGTTCACGGACGCCACGATCTCGGGCACGGACATCCCCCACGTCGCGTCCTGGCGCGCGAACATCTCGTCGAGGAGCTCGAAAAAGCGCCCCTCGCGCGCAGCCACCTTCAGCGCGATCGTCTGGGCCAGCGACGACTGCCGCAGCGGGTACGCCACGTAGTAGAACGTGGCCTCGTCGCCGTGCTCGGCGACGACGGGCTCCATCGACTCGGCGAGCGCCTTGCAGTGGGGGCAGTTCGGGTCGAACACCTCGACGACGGTCACGGGCGCGTCCGGGCTCCCCTTGTACGGGCTGCTCGTGAACGTCGAGAGGTCGGTGAGGGGCGCGAACTGGGGGTCGTAGCTGCACGCGCCGCCGGTGTCGGGCGGGGGCGCGGCCGCCCGGTTCTGGGCGGCCACGGCCGCGATGTTCGGGGCCGGCGCGGCCGTCGGCGTGGGGATGCTCGCCTGGACGCGCCCGGCCAGGACCACGTCGGCGGCCAGGAGCAGCGCGAACACGCCGAGGATCGGGATGTAGGGCTGGAGCGAGGGCGACCCGCCCGCGAGCGCGCGCCGGGGCGGGGCGGCGCCCTCGGCGGGGACCGCCCGGAGCCGCCGCTGCTCGACAAAGTGGAGCACGAAGAGCGTCAGCACGAGGGCCGCCGACGTCATGCAGAGCACGCAGAACGAGCCGATCACGGCGGCCTGGAGGTAGACGAGGTACGCCGTGTACAGGAGGCCCACGCCGACGACGCCCGCGCTCGCCAGCCGGAGCCGGTCCGACCCGGTCGCGGCGTAGGCCAGCCGGAGCCCGACGACGAGGACGTAGAAGAGGAGGCCCCACGTGATGTTCGAGACGCCGGCGAACGAGGCGTACTCGCCCTCGGTGACGGTCGCGCACCCGGACCCCGCCCCGCTCGGGGCCGCGCCGAGCGCGCTCACCGAGTAGGCCACGTCCTCGAACCCGGTGCACCCGCGGACGAACCCGTTCGCCTTCTGGAGCCCGAGGTGGGCGACGACGAGGACGCCGAGCAGGGCGACGGCCACGATGACCCGGCGGAGGGTGGAGGTCTGGGCGGGGAGGGGCATGGCAGGCCGGGCGGGTGGAGTCTCGTCAACGCCCCAGCCGCCGAGATCGCACGGCGGCGCGGGCGGGCCAAACTACGGAGCCGCCCCGCCCCCCGCGTCCCTCCCCCTGCGGCCCCAGACGCCGGGCGGGGTGGGGCTGCTAAAAAATGAGCGGCTCCTCTTGACCCGGCCGCCGCGCCGCCGTACTCTGGTGCTAGGTTTTTAACACATCCAATGTCTCCCCCCTCCCTCAGCCGCCGCGAGCGCCAGGTGCTCGACGTCCTCCACCGGCTGGGCCGGGCCAGCGCCGCCGACGTCCGCGCGGCGCTCGCCGACCCGCCCAGCGACTCGGCCGTCCGCACGCACCTCCGCATCCTGGAGGAGAAAGGCCACGTCCGCCACGAGCAGGACGGCCCGCGCTACGTCTACCTCCCGACGGTCCCCCGCGAGGCCGCCGGTCGGAGCGCCCTCCGCCACCTGATGCGGACGTTCTTCGACGACGCCCCCGACCGCGCCGTCGCCGCCCTCCTCGACGAGACGGCCGCCGACCTGTCCGACGCCGAGCTCGACCGGCTGGACGCTTTGATCCGCCAGGCCCGCGAGCACGGCCGCTGAGCCGGTCGGTCGGTGGGGCCGCAAACAGGCCCGTCCGCCTCCCGCCCGATCCAGCGCCCGACCCGCTCACGGCGCCACCCCGCTTGGCCCCACGGGGCACCGTCTCGAAACGCCTCCCCCTCTCGCCATGACCGCCCTCCTCGTCTCCGTCCTGTGGAAAGGGGTCCTCGTGCTGGCCGTCGCCGCGCTCGCGTCGCTCTCGTTGCGGCGCGCGCCCGCGGCGGCGCGGCACGGCGTGTGGGCGGCGGCGCTCGCGGCGCTCCTGGCGCTGCCCGTGCTCGAATCCGCCGGGCCGGCGTGGCGGCTCCCCGTGCTCCCCACCGCCGCCCCGCCCGCGTTCGGGCTGGCCGCCCCGCCCGCGCCGCCGCCGGCCCCTCTGCCCGCCCCGCCGCCGCCGCCCCCACCTCCTGTTCCGCCGCCGCCTCCCGCCCCGCCGACCTGGGCCGCGCCCGTAGCGCACGCTGAGGGAGAGTACAGGGCCGCGGCGTTTGACGAGGAGATGCGCGCTCACGACGCCCAGGTAGCGGCGTTCGACGCCGAGATGGCCCGCCTCGACGCCGAGGCCGCCGGCGCGTGGGCCGACGCCGCCCCGCCCGCCGGCGGGGGCGGGGCGGGGTGGGAGCGGTGGCTGGCCGGCGCCTGGGCGCTCGGCGCGGTCGCCGTCGCGCTGGGGTGGGCCGTCGCGTTTCTCGCCGCCCGCCGCCTCGTGGCCGCGGCCGAGCCCGAAGCGGACGAAGAGTGGGCCGTCCTGTTCGAGCGGGCGCGGCGGCTGACCGGCCTCCCCCCGACGGTCCGCCTGCTCCGGTCCGACCGCCTGTCCGTCCCGATCGCGTGGGGTTGGGGGGGCGGGGCGGTCGTGCTCCCGGCCCAGGCCGACGGGTGGGCCGAGGGCCGCCGCGAGGCCGTCGTGCTCCACGAGCTGGCCCACCTCCGCCGCCGCGACGCCTGGACGCAGGCGCTCGCGCAGGCCGCGCTCGCGGTCCACTGGCCGAACCCGGGCGCGTGGTTCGCCTACCGCCGGTTCCTCGACGCCCGCGAAGAGGCGTGCGACGACGCCGTGATCCGGGGTGGGGCGCGGCCGTCGTCTTACGCCGAGCACCTGGTCGGCGTGGCGCGCGGGCTCCGGCGGGGCGGGGCGGCGCTCGCGGCCGTCGCGCCGATGGCGCGGCGGTCCGGCCTCGAAGCCCGCGTCCGCTCGGTCCTGGACCCGACGCGGCGGCGGAAGCGGTTGGGCCGGGCGTCGCTGGCGGTGACCGTCGCGCTCGCGCTCGCCGTCGTCGTGCCGCTCGCGGCCATGCAGCCGGTGGAGCGCCCGGGCGGGGCGGCGGCCCACGTCCCGATGCCCGCCCCGCCCGTGGCGGCTCCCGCCCCGCCCGCCGTGCCCACCCCGCCCGTCCTGGAGGCGCTCGCCGACACGCTCGACGCTCTCGACGACGCCGAGGTCGCGCTCGACGAGGCTGAGGCGCAGCTCGACCGCGCGTCGGAAACCCTCCACGCCGCGTCGGACCGCCTCCGCGCCTCGCGCTCTGGCGGCGCGGGCGGGGCGGCCCTCGACCTCCAGTCGATGAGCCTGGACGCCGCCGAGCGCGCGCTCGCGGACGTGGACGTAGCCCAGGTCGTCGCCGACGCGCTCGACAGTGTCGAGGGCGTGGAGCTGGACGCGGAGTGGCGGGCCGAGATGGAGGCGGCGTTCGAGGAGGCGCGGTCCGAGGTCCGCGAAGCGCGGGACGAGCTCCGGCGCGCCCGCGCCGAAGCCCGCGCTCGTCCGCCCGGCCCGCCCCGCTCGGCGGCGCCGGACCGGAGCCCGCCGCCCCGCCCCGCCGCGTCGGCGGGCGCCGTCGACTGGGCGGACGTCGACCGCGCCCGGCGCGCCGCCGAGCGCCGCTACTAGCCGAGCGACGCCGCTCGCCCCCTGGACCCGCGCCAAGAGCCTCTCGCCCCGTGTGCAGACGGGGAAGGGGTGGACTCCCTGTGGCCGCTCCTTCCACTCCTTGCACCCCGATTCCATGCTCCGCCTCCTCCCGGCCCTCCTCTTCCTGACCGCCGCCGCGTGCGCCACGGCGCAGCCGACGCGGACGCTCGCCGGCGACGACTGGTGCGACGACGTCGAACGCGGGTGGGGCGGGGACCGCGACGAGCGGTTCGGCGCCTGCGAGGTCCGCGAGGTCATCCTCCCCGCGGGGAGCGTCGCCGTCGGGGGCCGCAACGGAGCGATCACGGTCCGCCCGTGGGACCGCCCCGATGTCCTCGTCCGCGCCCGGGTCTCCGCCCGTGGTCGGACGCAGGCCGAGGCCGACCGGCGCCTCCGCGCGGCCCGGCTCGACGTCGGCCGCGACGCCGTCCGCGAGCGGCCGCCGCGCCGCCCGAACGACGGCGACGTCGTCGCCTACGAGGTGTTCGCGCCCCGGCAGACCAACCTCTCGCTGCGGACGATGAACGGGGCCATCTCGGTCGAGGGCATGGCCGGCGCCCTCGACGTGCAGACGATGAACGGCGGGCTCAGCCTCCGCGACGTGGCCGGCGCCGTCCGCGCGCGGACGATGAACGGGGGCATCGACGTGGCCGTCGGCGGGCGGGGCGGGGTGGGCGCCGGGCTCGACCTCGAAACGGCGAACGGCGGGATCTCCGTCGCCCTCCCCCGGGGCTACTCGGCCGACGTCGTCGCCTCGACACAGATGGGCCAGATCTCGACCGAGGGCGTCGCGCTCGACGCCGAGCGCCGGGACCGCGGCCAGTTCGGCGACCGGCTCGCAGGGCAGATCGGGGCGGGCGGGCCGACGCTCTCGGCCGTCACGCAGCGGGGCGGCATCTCCATCCGCGCCGCCCGATAACGTCATCGTGGAAGGCGTGGAGGCTGTTTGGTAGAGGCCCCACATTCTCCTCCCCCCAGCGGGGGAGGCCGGGAGCCGCAAGGCCGGCGCAGCCAACCGTCAGGTCGGCGCAGCCAGGGGGGACCGGAGTCGGCCGCCCCGCCCGCACGTCGATTCCGATCCCCCTCCCCGCCCTTTGGGTCCGGCCCTCCCCCGCTGGGGGAGGGGAACCCCAAGCAGCCTCTTGGAGGCAGATCATTTTTGTGGATGTACGTGCTAATTTTTTAGCATCTGCCTGTAACCCCCGCCCCGCCCCTTCCGTCTCTCGGCCACACCCGCCCCGCCCCGATGCGTCTCGCCCTCCTCCTCGCTCTCGCCGCCCCGCTCCTGCTGGCGCCCCCCGCGGCCGCCCAGACAGCGGCCGACTCGGGCGCGGCGCCCGACCTCCGGCCCCAGATCGCCGCGGCGGCCGTCGAGCCCGGGGCCGTCGACCTCGACGGGCGGCTCGACGAGGCCGCGTGGGGCGGGGCGGCCGTCGCGAGCGGGTTCGTGCAGCAGCGGCCGACTCCGGGCGCGGCGCCTTCCGAGCCCACCGAGGCCCGCGTGCTCTACGACGCCAAGGCCGTCTACGTCGGGATGCGGATGGTCGACAGCCGCCCCGCCCAGATCGACGCCCGCCTCGGCCGCCGCGACGCGTTCCTCGAGACCGACTGGGCGACCGTCATGATCGACTCGTACGACGACGACCGGACGGCCTTCATGTTCAGGGTCAACCCGGCCGGCGTCCAGGTCGACCGCCTCCTGTTCGACGACGTCAACGAGGACCAGAGCTGGGACGCCGTGTGGGACGTGGCCACGTCGCGCGACGAGGGCGGGTGGACGGCCGAGTTCCGCATCCCGCTCTCGCAGCTCCGGTTCGCGGGCGGGGCGGCGGTCCAGACGTGGGGGCTCAACGTCCAGCGCGTCCACTTCCGCACGGGCGAGACGTCCCTGTGGGCGCCCGTGCTCCCGAGCGACCCGGGCTACGTGAGCCGGTTCGGGACGCTCGCCGACCTCCGCGGCCTCGCCCCGCCCCGCCAGCTCGAGGTCGTCCCCTACCTCGCCGCGTCCGTCGAGCGGGCGCCGGGCGACGCGGCCGACCCGTTCTTCCGCGCCACCGAGGCCACGCCGCGCGTCGGCGCCGACGTCAAGTACGGGATCACGTCGGACCTCACGCTGACGGCGACCGTGAACCCCGACTTCGGCCAGGTCGAGGCCGACCCGGCGCAGGTGAACCTGGGCGGGTTCGAGCTCTTTTTCCAAGAGCGCCGGCCGTTCTTCGTCGAGGGAACGGACGTGTTCAGCCTCCGGCCCCGGCGCTTTTTCTCGAACAACCGGCCTAACCTGCTTTACACCCGGCGGATCGGGCGCGCTCCGCAGCGCCGCCAGTTCGTGCCGGCCTCGGTCTCCGACGCCGCCACCGACGGCGGCGCCGTCTACACCGACGCCCCGCAGCAGTCGACGATCCTCGGCGCGGCCAAGCTCTCGGGCCGCGTCGGCCGGTTCTCGGTCGGCGTCCTCAACGCGACGACCGGGAACGAGTACGGGCGCTACCAGGCGTTCGACGGCGCGGGCGGGGCGGTCGGGGGCGACGACCGCGTGCTCGTCGAGCCGCTCGCGAACTACCTCGTCGGCCGCGCGCGCGGCACGTTCGGGCAGACGATCGCCGGCGGCCTCCTCACGTCGGTCGTCCGCGACACGGGCGACCCGGCGCTCGGCGCGCTCCTCCCGACGATGGCGACCGTCGCCGGCGCCGACGTCGAGCACCGGCTGGGCGACGAGTGGCTCGTGAACGGCCAGCTCGCGGGGAGTCTGGTGACGGGCAGCGCCGACGCCGTCGCCCGCGTGCAGCGGGCGTTCCCGCGCCTCTACCAGCGGCCCGACGCCGATCACCTCTCGCTGGACCCGGCGGCTAGGTCGCTGGCCGGCTTCACGGGCGAGGTCAACGTGCTGAAGGCGGGCGGCGAGCACTGGCTCGGCGGGCTCCACGCGGGCGCGACGTCTCCCGGCTTCGACGCCAACGAGCTCGGGTTCCAGTCCCGGGCCGACTTCGCCAACCTGGGCCTCGTGGTCGTCTACCAGGACAACGAGCCGGGCGGGGGCCTCAACCGGTGGAACGCGAACGCCTTCCTGGGCCTCGGCGGCACCTTCGGCGGCGACCGGACGGCCACGTTCGGCGGCCTCGAAGGGAGCTTCCAGACGAAGGGCTTCTGGGGCGCCAACCTCAACTCGTTCGTCGGCGCGCGGACCGACGACGACCGGCTCACGCGCGGCGGCCCGCTCGCGACGAGCCCGGCGGCGGCCGAGGGCAGCGTCTACGCCTACTCCGACGACCGGCGGCCGGTCGCGGTGTCGGGCTTCGTCTACGGGTTCCGCGACGAGCTCGGCGGGTGGCGTCTCAGCGTGGACCCCGAGGTCGAGGTCCGCCCCGCCCCGGCCGTCTCGTTCGAGGTCGGCCCGAGCGTCTCGGTCGGCCGCAACGCGCGCCAGTACGTGACGGCGTTCGACGAGCCGGCCGCCGCGGCCACGTTCGGCCGCCGCTACGTGTTCGCCCGGCTCGACCAGGCGACGCTCTCGCTGCAGGCCCGCCTCAACTGGACGTTCACGCCCGACCTCACGCTCCAGCTCTACGCCCGCCCCTTCGTCTCGACCGGCCGCTACTCCCGCGTCCAGACGCTCGGCGAGCCCGGCCAGCTCCGGCTCCCCGTCTTCGGCGAGGACGCGGGCGGGGCGGCGGCCGAGAACGGCGACGGCTCGATCACGGTGACGCCCGGCGACGGTGGCGCGGCGTTCGACGTGGCCGAGAACTTTACGAGCCGTGCGCTCCAGGGCAACGCGGTCCTCCGGTGGGAGTACCGGCCGGGCTCGGCGCTCTTCCTGGTGTGGCAGCAGCAGCGATCCGGCTTCGAGCCCGACGGCGCCCTCCGGTTCGGCCGCGACGTGGGCGGGGTGTTCTCGGACCCGGTCGCGAACGTGTTCCTCCTCAAGCTGAGCTACTGGCTGGGAGGGTAGGGGGAATAGGAACGGGGAAATGGGAAATAGGACCGGGCAGAGGCGTTTCGAGGGACCGCCCCGCCCGAGAGCAGCGGGGCCGTCGCGAGGAAGAGGAATACCTCCCGCCCCGCCCTCGGGTCCTGGGGCGGGGCGGTCGCGCTCCTGGCGGAGCCGCGGGCGGGTCGAGCGCATTCCCCAGTTCCTATCCCCAGTCCCCAGTTCCTCTTTCCCCTCATGCGCGCCCTCCGGTTCCACGAACACGGCCGTCCCGCCGACGTCCTCCGCCTCGACGACGTCCCGCGCCCCGAGCCCGGGCCGGGCGAGGTCCGCATTCGCCTGACGCACCGGCCGATCAACCCGTCCGACCTCTCGCTCGTGCGGGGGACGTACGGGCGCTCGCGCGGGCTCCCCGCCGTCGGCGGGAACGAGGGGGCGGGGCGGGTCGAGGCCGTCGGGCCGGGCGTGGACGGGCTCGCGGTCGGCGACCGCGTGGTGAAGCTGGGCGAGGCGCCGACGTGGCAGGAGGCCGTCGTGGTCGCCGCCGAGGACGCGCTGCCCGTCCCCGACGCGCTCTCGGACGAGGACGCGGCGCAGCTCTTCGTCAACCCGCTGACGGCGCGGCTCCTGCTCGACGCCGCCCCGCTCGCGGCCGGCGACGTGCTCGTGCAGACGGCCGGGGCCTCGACCGTGGCCCGCGTGGTGACGGAACTGGTGACACGCCGCGGCGTGCGCGCGGTCGCCGTCGTGCGCAGCGACCGGCACGCCGACCGGCTCCGGGCGCTCGGCGCCGCCGTGGTCGTGGCCGACGGCGACACGGACGAGGCGCGGAGCGCGCTCGCGGAGGCCGTCGGCGAGGGCGGGGCGGCGGCCGTGTTCGACCCGGTCGCGGGCGGGGCGGGCACGCTCGCGCTGGGCGCGCTCCGCGAGGGCGGCACGCACGTCGTCTACGGGGCGCTCTCGGGCGAGCCGCTGGCGGTGTCGCCGGCCGCGCTCATCTACCGTGGCGTGACGGTGCAGGGCGTGTGGCGGACGCAGTGGGCGTCGCGGGCGCCGCGCAGCGAGGTCCGCTCGGCGCTCTCGGACCTCGCCCGGCTGGCCGCCGAGGGCGCGTTCTCGCTGCCGGTCGAGGCGGCGTTCGACCTCGCCGACGGCGCCGAGGCCGCGCGCGCGGCGCAGGAGCGCGGGCGGTGGGGGAAGACGCTCCTCACCGGCTAGGCGGGCGGGGCGGCCCCGCTATGCGTCGTCGTCGTCCCCATCGCCGTCGTCTCCGTCTCCGTCGTCTCCGTCGGCCGCGATGTCGGCGTCGGCCTCGCCGTCGACGAGTCCGATAAGGTTCTTGATCGCCCCGTGGATCGTGATCATGACGGCTACGAGCGCCCCGCCCACGAGTGCCCCGGCCCCGGCGATCACGTAGTAGAGGACGGTGTACACCGTGTCGCTCACCCCGCCCTCCTGGAACGGGATGGCGAGGACGAGGAGGACGACGGTGGCCGCGCTGAACACGGAGACGGCGATCGTGGCCGCCTGGCGGATCTGGCCGTAGAACTGGCTCTTGATCGGCTCGTCGGACGTCATGCCCAGCATGGTGAGCATGAGCGTGAGCGTCGTCGAGCTCGCGATCATGGCCGTCGAGAACAGCGACCGGGCCGTCGGCAGGACGGCTTCGAGGAGCGAGCGGGCGTTGTCGCCGCTGAGGCCGCTGAGCCCGACCGTCACCACGCCGACGCCCATGACGAGGGCGGCCACCCCGCCCCCGACGAGCGCCTGGCGGAGGAGGGTCCGGTCGATCGACGAGTGGTCGTCGTCGGAGGAGTGGTCGTCGGGCATAGGGGGGCACGGGGTCGGGGTGGGCCGCCCTGGAAGAACTGTGCCAGAGTCCGCTACCGACCGAACAGCCGCTTCAGCCCCTTGGCCGCCTCGGGGAGCACGAGCGGGACCGAGGCCAGCGACGCGAGCGTGGCCGACTGGCAGTACCAGCAGAGCGCCTTGTTCTCGGCCCACTCCTCGCGGCCCAGCGTGAGCGCGAACGCGGCGTCGCCGAGGACTTTGGCCGCGAGCGCGACCGGCAGCCACGGCGTGCGCTCGGCGCGGTCCTTCCCGCCGGCCCCGGCGAGGAGCGCCGTGATCCCGTAGCTCACGGTCATCATGAGGGCGTCGGGCGTGTCGTAGCGCTTGTAGGCGTAGTCGGAGGCGTCGACCTTGTCCGAGTTCCAGATCTTCCCCGGCAGGTCGGGGAGGTGCCGGATCACGCCGGTCTGGTAGAGCGAGACGACGACGCCGGCGAGCGCGCCGACGTTCGAGAGGGCGACGACGGCGCGACGGCGCTTGAGGTCGTCGGTCTGGGCCGTGCGGAGCTGGCGGCTGAGGGTGGTCGGGTTCATGCGGGCGGGGTGGGGAGGGGCGGTCTCACGCCGCTCGCGCGCGGCCGGTCCGCGGGCGGGGCGGGTTGGGAGAAACCCCGACTACGCCGCCCCGCCCGCGCGGCCCGCCCCGGGTCCTCCGCCCGAGCGGCCTCTGCGACGTCCCCGTTCCCGCTGGGAGAGGGGCGGCGCGCAGCAGAGCCGGCCCCGGGCGCCGATCCGGGGGCGCAGCCAGGGTGAGGGGCGGGCTGAGCCTATGCCACCTCCACACGGAGCGCGTCGCGCGCGGCGCGCAGCCGGGCCTCCGCCTCGGCCGCTGTCGCGCCCGTCACCAGGACGTGGCCGACCTCTTCGCCCGACCCCGTCCGCGGGCCGACCACGTCGCCCGGCGCCACGCGGAGGACGACCTCCTCGACGCCCGGGAGCGCGCGGCACGCCTCGGCGCCCTCGGCCCTCGTCACCCGCCCCGCCCCCGGGTGGACGATCCACGCTGCCGCCGAGCGCGCGGCGTGGGCGGGGAGGCCAGGGTTGTCGCCCAACTCCGCCCGGAGCACGGCCTCCCACGGGTCGACGCCGTAGGCGAGGCGGACGAGCGCCATCAGGTGCCCGCCCGGCGGACGCGCGGCCATCTCCCCGAACACGGGGCCGCCCGCGGTCTGGAACGCTTCGAGGTGCGTCATGCCGCGGTCGACGCCCAGCGCGCGCCGCGCGGCCTCGGCCAGCGCCCGGACGGCGTCCAGGCCGTCCGTCTCGGGCGGGGCGGGGAGGAGGCTGGCCCACGTGGGCACGACGTAGCGCGTCGCGTTGGTCCAGACCGACCCGCCCGCGCCGGTCTCGCTGCCGCCGAGTGTCTCGGCGCTCATCTCGACGCCGTCCACGAACGACTCGGCCATCCACCCCGGATCGAGCGCGTCCGGCACGTCGGCGCGCGTGCGGCAGACCGTGGCGCCCCGCCCGCCCGACCCGACGGCCGGCTTGACGACGAGCGGGAGGCCCAGCCGCTCGACGAGCGCGTCGGCGCTCAGGCCCTCCTCGGCCTCGACAACGTCGGCGCAGGCGAGGCCGGCGGCGCGGGCGGCCCGCTTCATCGCCCGCTTGTCGGTGCACGCGTGGGCCGCCTCGACCGTCAGCCCGTCCAGGCCGAGCACGGCGCGGAGGTGGGCGGCCGGGAGCACGGACCGCTCGGTGAGCGCCACGATGGCGGCGGGGCGGTGCGCCCGCAGCGACCGCGCCACGCGCCGCCACGCGTCGGGCGGGGCGGCAAAGGAGGCCTGGACGTGGCCGGCGAGGCGAGCCGCCCGGCGCGGCCCCGGCGGCGCCTCGGTCACGGCCACGGCGCCGAGCCCCAGCCGCTCGGCCGCGTCGAGCGCGCCGGCGCGGAGGCCGACCAGGACGACCGTGGTCACGCCCCCGAGCGGACGACGGCCTCGACCTCGTCGGGCCGCTTCGGGATGCCTGGCCCGAGCACGCGCGGCGCCCCGTCGGTGACGAGCACGTCGTCCTCGATGCGGACCCCGCCCAGCCCGCGCCAGCGGTCGATCTCGTCGTAGCGCAGGAACTCGGCGTGCCGGCCCTCGGCCTTCCAGGCGTCGATGAGGGCGTCGATCAAGTAGACGCCGGGCTCGACCGTCATCACATGGCCCGTGTCGATCCGGCGGCCGTAGCGGAGGAAGCTCGTCCCGAACTGCTCGCTCCGACGGACCTCGTCGTCGTACCCCACGCGGTCCTCGCCCAGCCCCTCCATGTCGTGGACGTCGAGGCCCATCGGGTGGCCCAGGCCGTGCGGGAAGAACAGGGCGTGGGCGCCGGCCTCGACCGCCTCCTCGGGGTCGCCCGCCATGAGCCCGAGCGCGCCCAACCCCTCGGCGATGCGGACGGACGCGCGGTGGTGGACGTCGCGGAACAGCGCGCCCGCTCGGCACCCGTCGATGCCCACCTCCTGCGCTCCGAGGACGACCTCGACCACGGCCCGCTGTCGGTCCGAGAACGCCCCGCCCACGGGCGCCACGCGCGTGACGTCGGCGGCGTAGCCCGAGCCCGGCGCGACGGCTCCGGCGTCGGCCAGCATGAGGTCGCCGGCCTCCAGGGCCGCCCCGCCCGGGTGCCCGTGGAGGACCTCGCCGTGCCGCGTGAGGATGATGGGGAAGCTGGGGTGCGAGCCCCGCCCGATCGCCAGCCCCTCCATCTGCCCGGCCACCTCCTGCTCGGTCCGCCCGGGCTGCGCGAGGCGCATCGCCAGCCGGTGCATGTCGGCGGCCACGTCGAGCGCCCGCTCGATCTGGGCCACCTCCTCGTCCGTCTTGACGAGCCGCTGCGCGACGACGGCGTCCACGAGCGCGCTAGAGGGCTCGACGGCGTCCGGCGCCACGCCCAGGAGCGCGGCCAGCTTGAGCCGCCCCGCCCCGCGGTACGGCGGCAGCGTGTGGACGGTCCGCCCCGCCCGCCGCGCCGCGCGGACGTCGTCGGCAAGCGCGTCGGGCGGGGCGGTGCGCTCGACGCCGACCGACGCCGCGCGGTCAGCGAGCGAGTCGAGCGGCCCCTCCCACACCACGTCGTCGAGCGTCGGGTCGTGGCCGTAGAGCTTCGCCTCGCCGGTCTCGGCGTCGAGCGCGAGCGCGAGGCCCGGCGCGTCGAGGCCGGCGTAGTACCGGAACGCGCCGTCCTGGCGGAAGGCGTACACGTTGCCGGCGTAGTTCATCGGCGCCGCGTCGTTGCCGGGCAGGACGATGAGGCCGGTGCCGACGGCTTCGGCGAGCGCGGCGCGGCGGGTGGCGTAGGTGGTGGGAGCGAACATGGGGGCGGGGTGGGCAGGCGCACGAAACGTACGGCTCGGGGCGGGGCGGCCGCTCCGCACGTTGTCAACGGCGGGCGGGGTGGGCCGGGGCTCCCTCCCGCAATGGCCCACGGCTCTGTTCGCGGGCGCGGCATCTGGGGCGGCCACCCCGCTCGGCCGGCGCGCGAGCACAAAAAAAGGGGAGCCCCAGGAACGGGGCTCCCCAATCGCCTTAAGGCGCGTCAACTCAGGTGCACATGTCACCGGGCTGCGGGTTGTCAGCCGGCGAGACGCACGCGTCGAGCGAGCCGGTCGACGTGCCAATCGACTCGCCGTTGTTGAAGATCTGGTCCGTCTGCGTCGTCCGCTGGTCGGCGGCCGTGATCGCGCGGACGTCGCCGAGATCGGCGAGGGCGGGGGTGTTGTACTGCTTCATGTTCTAGTGGCGGTTACGCCGGGAGAGAGTGAGACGTCCCCGACGGCCCTAGGGGGACCCATCGGTTCTCGAACAGGTTACCTCACGAACCCGCAGGCCTCATCATATTCTCCCCTAAGCCGCCGCGGAATTCGGGATCGTCGGGCTGTCCCGCAACCGAACCTGGCACCTGCTCCAGACGTCAGGGGGCCGTCTCCGTTCTCCTACACGAGCCTGTGGCCCTCACACACCGCCTCCACACGACGACGCGGCTCGCTCTCCCGCGCTCGGAAGTTTTTGATTTCTTCTCAGATGCCGAGAACCTGGAGCGGATCACCCCGCCCGAACTCGACTTCGAGATCACGACGCCGCGCCCCATCCAGATCGGCGAGGGCGCGCTCATCGACTACCGCCTCGGCCTGTTCGGCGTCCGGTTCGGGTGGCGGACCGAGATCGTCCGCTGGGAGCCGCCGTACCGCTTCATCGACCAGCAGGTCCGCGGGCCGTACCGGCGGTGGCACCACACGCACTCGTTCGTGGAGACGGACGGGCCGGGCGGGGTGGCCACGCGGATGGACGACGAGGTCCTGTGGGAGCTCCCACTCTCGCCCGCCGGCGAGTTGGCCTACCCGCTCGTCCGCGCCCAGCTCGCGCGGATCTTCGGGTACCGTCAGCGCGCGATCCGCGAGCTCCTGGGCGGCGCGTGAACGCGGGGCGGGGTGGCGCGTCTTTCCCGCCCCGCTCCCCACGCTGCCATGCCCCGCCCCGCCCCTACGCCGCCCGGACCCGGCCAGGAGTCCGTCTGGGACTACCCCCGCCCGCCGCTCCTGGAGCCCGTCGGCGAGACGGTCCGCGTCGAGTTCGGCGGCCGCGAGATCGCGCGGAGCACGCGGGCGCTCCAGGTCAAGGAGACGAGCCACCCGCCGACGGTCTACGTGCCGCCCGAGGATGTGGCGGCCGGCGTGCTCCGGGCGCGGCCCGAGACGTCGGGGTGCGAGTGGAAGGGGCGGGCCGTCTACTTCGACGTCGTCGCGGGCGGGGCGCAGGCCGCCGGGGCGCAACCCGCCGGGGCGGTCGCCGAGAAGGCGGCATGGGCCTACCCCGAGCCGCTCGCGCCCTACGCGGCGCTCGTGGACCACGTCGCGTTCTACCCCGCCGCGATGGACGCCTGCTGGATCGGCGACGACCGCGTCGAGCCGCAGCCGGGCGGGTTCTACGGCGGGTGGGTCACGCCGCGCGTGGCCGGCCCGTTCAAGGGCGGGGCGGGCTCGTGGGAATGGTGAGTTGAACGCGGAAGGACGAACGCGCACGGGCGCCCGCCCCGCCCGGAGTTGCCTGGGGGCGGGGTGGCCTCCGCGGACGGGCTTGCGGCAGAGCGCCCCGCCCGGTTCACCCTTCCGCGTTCCTCACCCCGCGCTCTCCCCCAGCCAGTCGGCGTAGAGGGCGGGGCGGCGGTCGCGGAGGAACAGGCGCCGCGCGTGCGAGCGCTCGACCTCGCTCAGGTCGACGTCGCAGAGCAGCGTCTCGGCCGCCCCGCCCGCGCGCGCCACGACGCGGCCGTCGGGGGCGCAGACGAAGCTCTCGCCGGCGAACGTCAGCCGGTCCTCGGCGCCGACGCGGTTGGCGAGGGCCGTGAAGTAGCCGTTCTGGAAGGCGGCCACCTGCATCTCGGCCTCGTAGAGCCCGGCCGGCCACTCGCCCACGGCGCCGGCCTGGGGCACCACGACGACGTCCGCTCCGCCGGTTTGCGGCCCGCCGAGGGCGAGCGCGCGCATGACCTCGGGGTAGTGCCGGTCGTAGCAGATGGCGACGCCCACGCGGCCGGCGGCCGTGTCGTAGACCGGGAGGCCCGCGTCGCCCGGCGCGTAGTAGCCCTGCTCGTGGAAGCCCTCGTAGTCCGTGATGTGGACCATCCGCGTCCGCCCGAGCAGCGTGCCGTCGGCGTCGATGACGGGCGACGTGTCGAACGTCCGGTCGCCGTCGCGCTCGAACACGTTGAGGACCGCGACGACGCCGTGCCGGGCCGCCCGCTCCTGGAACGCCTCGACGGTCGGGCCGGGCACGGGCTCGGCGTGCGCGAGCGCCTCGGGTGTGGCGTGGCGCTGCGGCCAGAACGGGTGGAACGCGAGCTCGGCGTAGGCCACGAGGTCGGCGCCGGCCTCGGCGGCCCGGTCGAAGGCGTCGAGCCCGCGCGCGAGGTTGGCCGCGAGGTCGGCGGTGGCGGGCTGCTGGACGAGGGCGAGGCGCATGTTGAACGACGAACGGTGAACGGCGAACGCTGAAGGAGAACCCACCCCGCCCGCGCGTGCAGGAGCGGGGCGAGGTGGAAAGCACAAGATGGCACTGGCCCACCGCGCCGTTCGCGGTCGGGCCGATGTCGTTCCCGCATTCCACATTCCGCATTCCTTTCGCGGTCCAGGGCGGGGCGGGGCGGTTGATTGGCCGCACGCACTCACCACCCCGCCCCCACCGACATGGAGCGCACGCTCGCCATCATCAAGCCCGACGCCGTCCAGAACGGGCACGCCGGCAAGATCCTCGACCGCATCCTCGCCGAAGGCTTCGCCGTCCGCGCGATGAAGCTGGTCACGCTGACGCAGGCCCAGGCCGAGGGCTTCTACGCCGTCCACGCCGAGCGCCCGTTCTTCGGCGAGCTCACCGAGTTCATGGCGTCCGGCCCGTGCGTCCCGCTCGTGCTCGAGCGCGAGGACGCCGTCTCGACGTGGCGCGAGGTGATCGGCGCCACGAACCCGGCCGACGCCGCCGAGGGCACGATCCGCAAGCAGTTCGCGACGTCGGTGGGCGAGAACGCCGTCCACGGCTCGGACTCGGCCGAGAACGGCGTGAAGGAGGGCCGCTACTTCTTCCCCGAGAGCGAGATCGTGCAGAACGGCGCCGCCGTGATCGACGCCTAGGCCGCCCCGCCCTTTGGGTCCGCCCTTTGGGTCCGCCCCTCGGCTCCGCCCGCTGGGACGCCGGCGCTCTCCCGAGCGCCGGCGTTTTTTGTGACCGCCCCGCCCCTTGGGTCCGGCAGCGCGTGGGCGGACCCAAAGGGCGGGGCGGCGGAGAAACGGGGGCGGGAGGCGCGGGACGGCGGGATCTTTCGTTCCGCCCTCGCATCCGCTCTCTACTCCGCCCGCCCCGCCCGATGCCGCTGTCCGCCCTGCTCGTCCTGCTCACGCTCCTGGGCTTCCAGGCAGACGCCGCCGGGGCGACCTCCGCCGCCCCGCCCGCCCCGCCGCCGTCGGTCACGACCGGCGCCCAGCGGCTCGTGGACGAGGGCTTCGCCCCGCTCGCGGTGCTCGGGCGGGGCGGGGCGGTCCGCGTCGGGCTCGTCACGAACCACACGGCGCGCGTGGACACGGCGGACGGCGGACCGGCCCACCTGATCGACCGGCTCGCGGCGGCCCCGGACGTCGCGCTCGCCGCGCTCTTCGGCCCCGAGCACGGGCTCCGCGGGACGGCCGAGGCCGGCGCCGGCGTCTCGGGCGGGGCGGACAGGGCGACGGGCACCCCGGTCTACAGCCTCTACGGCGCGTCGCGGAAGCCGACGCAGGCCCAGCTCCGCGGCGTCGACGCGCTCGTGTTCGACATGCAGGACGTGGGCGCCCGGTTCTACACCTACATATCGACGATGGGCTACGCCATGCAGGCGGCGGCCGAGGCCGGCATCCCGTTCGTCGTCCTCGACCGGCCCAACCCGATCGGGGGCGGGGCGGAGGGCTGGGTCATGGGGCCGCGCCACACGTCGTTCGTCGGCCTCTACCCGGTCCCCGTCACGCACGGGCTGACGGTCGGCGAGCTGGCGCGGATGGTCGCGGGCGAGGGCTGGCTGCCCGGCCTCGACGGCCTCGACCTCCGCGTCGTCGAGATGGGCGGCTACCGGCGCGGGATGCCGTGGGAGCAGACCGGGCTGGCGTGGACCCCGCCCTCGCCCAACGTGCCCGACGTCGAGACCGCCCGCGTCTACCCGGGCACGGGCTTTTTCGAGGGCACGACCGCCAGCGAGGGTCGTGGCACGCGCGTCCCGTTCACGCACGTCGGGGCGCCCTGGGTCGACGCCGACGCGCTCGCGGCGACGCTCAACGCGCGCGGGCTGGCGGGCGTCCGGTTTGAGCCCGCGGCGTTCACGCCCGTCGACCTCCCCGGCCAGGCGACGGACCCGAAGCACGAGGGCGAGCGCGTCGGCGGCGTCCGCCTCGTCGTGACCGACCCGGCCGCGTTCCGGCCCGTGGCGGCGGGCGTCCACGCCGTCGAGGCCGTGTACCGGCAGGCGCCGCCCCGCCCGCGCCGCTCGTTTTTCAAGGCCGACTGGCTGGCGAAGCTGGCCGGCACCGACCGGCTCCGCGCGGCGCTCGTGCGCGGCGACGACCCCGCCCGGATCGCCGCGTCGTGGGCGGACGAGGCGTCGGCCTTCGAGGCCCGCGCCGAGCCGTACCGGCTCTACCCGTAGGGGCGGCCGGCGGCCGCCCTCCACCCGGTCGCCCACCCCGCCCGCACCACGGGCGGGGCGGCGCACTCACACGCCCGCCGTGTCCAGGCCGACCAGCCGGTACGCCCCGTCGACCACGTCGAAGCGGAGCGTCGCCGTCGCCTCGCGCGCGGCCTCGTCCTCGGGGACGACTCGGCCGGCTCGGTCGTAGCCCACGCGCACCGTCGCCTCGCGGGCGGCCCCGTCGCGGCGGAAGTCGCGGGCCGTGAGGGCGAGGACGCCGTCGAGGAACGGCTCGCCAAAAACGACGGCCCCGCGCGTGTCGAGCGCCGCCGCCCCGCCCGCTCCGGCGAGCGAGTCGAGCCCGCCCCGCCCCGCCCGGGCGGACGCTTGGAACCGGGGCCAGAACGCGCGGAAGTCGGGCGGGGCGGCCGGTGCGTCCGCCGAGTCGGGCGCGGCGCGGAGGCTGTCCGGCGGCGGGCCGGCGTCGAGCGCGGAGTCGGCGTAGACCGTGTCGAGCGGGGCGGGGCGGTCTGGGCCGAGCGTGTCGACCCGGGCGCTCGGCGTCGGGGCGCGGAGCGCGCCGGGCTCGGCCTCAGTCACGGCGACGCCCTCGGCGTCCGACCCGCACGCGGCGAGCCCAACGAGGGCCGCCAGGAGCAGGGCGGGGCGGAACCGACGCGTCGGCACGGCCTCAGGCGTCGGGGATCGGGGCGGCCCGCCGGCTCTCGGGCGCGGCGGCCGGCGGCGCGTCCGGGCCGGCGTCGCGGGGCACGCCCCAGAGCACGGCCGCGGCGACCCCGAGGTAGCCACCCAGGAGCAGGAGGGGGGCCACGACGAGCGAGAGCGTGCTGTCGACGGCGTCGGGGTTCGTCGCGTTGTCGACGAGCATGAGCACGTAGCCGAGCAGGATCAGCCCGACCGCGCCCAGCAGCAGCACGTAGTTCACCCGGTCGAATGGCATCGTCGTCACGCCGCGCGTGGGGCGCTCAGCGCGGGGCGCGGAGCGGCGCGGGGACCGGCGGGCGGGGCGCTGGGGCATGCGGGTGGGGCGGGGTGGAGCCCGAAGGTAACGGCCCGCCCCGCCCGCTCGCGTCCGCCCAGGGCGGGGCGGCCGGCTCGCCGCGTGGCACGCGCTCTGGGCGGCGACGCAAAAAGGCGTGCACCCGCCCCGCCCGTGCACGGCCCGGGCGGGGCGGCCCGTTCTGCCGCTCCGCCGAGCGGGGAGGACCCGCGCCCGCTCGCCGCCGGTCTAGCTTCGCCCGCGCTCCCCCCGCCCCGCCCGGGGCTCCCCGCCCGGGGTCCGCCCCCGAGACCGCTCATGCCGACGCCGCTCCTCCGCCCCGCCCGCCTGCTCGCCGTGCTCGTCCTCGCCGTGGCCGGCGTGTGGCTCGTGCCCCGCCCCAGCCTCGCCGACGCCGACGGCCAGGAGGCCCAGATCCGCAGCGCGATCGACGAGGTCCTCGCCGACCCCGACCTCCCGACGGCCTTCTGGGGCGTCGTCGTGCGCGACGCACGGACGGGCCGCATCGTCCTCAGCCGGAACGCCGAGAAGCGGTTCCTCCCGGCCTCCAACCTCAAGATCCTGACCACGGCCACGGCCCTCGACGCGCTCGGGCCGGACCACCGCTACACGACGCGGCTCTACCACCTGGGCACGGTCTCCGAGGACGGCACGCTAGCCGGCGACCTCGTTGTCCGCGGCTCCGGCGACCCCACGTTCGGGAGCGACGGCCGCGGCGACCCGCTCGAGGACTGGGCCGAGGCGCTCGCCGAGGCCGGCGTCCGCCGCGTGACCGGCCGCATCGTCGGCGACGACGACGCGTTCGAGGACGCCCGCTACGGCGAGGGTTGGGACGTCACGCACATCGCGACCGAGAGCTACGCCCCGGCGGCCGGCGGGCTCGTGTGGAACGACAACCTCGTCGGCATCCAGATCGCGGGGACGTCCGCCGGGCAGCCGGTCCGGTTCGAGTCCGACCCGCCCGGGTTCGTCACGCTCCGCGGCGACGTGCGGACGGGCGGCCGCGGCCGCATGGACGTCGAGCGGACGCTGGGGACCGACGAGTTCGTGCTCCGCGGCGTCGTCCCGACCGGGTACCGCGGCACGCTCCAGGTGCCCGTCGCCAACCCCACGCTCTACGCCGTCTACGGCCTCGCCGACCGGCTCCGCGAGGCCGGCGTCGACGTCTCCGCCGCCGACCTCGTCGACGTCGACGACCTCGACGGCGGCCTCGACTACGGCGACGCCGAGCCGCTCCGGGTGTCGGTCTCGCCGCCGCTCCGCGAGATCGTCGAGCAGATCAACCGCGAGAGCGACAACCTCTACGCCGAGCAAGTCTTCCGCACGCTCGGCGGCGGCACCGTCCGCGCCGCCGAGGACCGCGTGCAGGCGTTCGTGACCGAGGCCGGGGCCGACGGCGACGCCCTCTCGATCGCCGACGGCTCGGGCCTCTCGCGCAAGGACCTCGTGACGCCGGACGCGCTCGCCGCCGTGCTCCGGGCCATGCGCTCCCACCCCGCCCAGCGCGCCTTTCTCCGCTCGCTCCCCGAGGGCGGCGGGTCGGGCTCGACGCTCCGCAACCGGCTGGGCGGGGTGGGGGTCCGCGCCAAGACCGGCTCTCTCCAGGCCGTCCGCTGCCTGGCCGGCTACGTCGACGGCCCCGACGGGACGCCCTACGTGTTCGTCCTCATGGCGAACAACTACACGACGCGGGGCGGCCAGATCGCGGCTGCCCAGGACCGGATCGTCCGCGCGATCGCCGCCGGCGGCCGCCTGCCGGCGGACGAGGAGTGAGGGATGAGGGATGAGGGATCGCGCGGGCGGGGCGGTCCTGGGAAACGTTCCACGTCCTCTTCGCTCCATGCCCCGCCCCGCCCCGCTCTGAACGTCGGGAGCGCGGGCGGGGCGGCCGGCCAGAGAGCGGGAAGATCCACCGCGGCTGAGGCCCCAGGCTTCGCCGCCGCTGCGCGGCCGGGGTGACGGAGGGGGAGAGCGCGGCGGCCTCGGAGGGCACGCCCGTGGGGCTCGGCGCCCGCCGCCGGCACCCGTAGTTTGACCGGACGCTCGCCCCCCGCGCCCGCTCCATGTCCGCCGTTTACGAAGGCTCCCTCGTCTCGCCGTCCGGCGCCCGCTACGCGATCGCCGCCGGCCGGTTCAACGACGCCATCACGCGGCGCCTGCTCGACGGCGCCCTCGACGCCTTCGCCCGCCACGGGGCCGACCCCGACGCCGTCGACGTCGCGTGGTGCCCGGGCGCCTACGAGATCCCGCTCGTGGCCCAGGCGCTGGCCGAGACCGAGCGGTACGACGCCGTCGTGTGCCTCGGCGCCGTGATCCGCGGCGCTACGGCCCACTTCGACTTTGTCGCGGGCGGGGCGGCCAGCGGGTGCCAGCAGGTGGCGCTCGACACCGGCGTACCCGTCCTGTTCGGCGTGCTTACCGTCGACACCATCGAGCAGGCGTGGGAGCGGGCCGGCACGAAGGCCGGCAACAAGGGGGCCGAGGCCGCCGCCGCCGCCATCGAGATGGTCTCGCTCCGGTCGCGCATCGCCGCCGGCCCGGACGCCTGAGCCCCCGCCGCGCCCGCCGACCGCTACGCGACCCCGCCCCGCCCCGCCCATGCGGCTCCCGCTCGCGTTCGCGCTCGCCGTCCTCGCCCTCGTGTCCTCGGCCGCCGCCCAGGACGGCTGGCGCGCCTACCCCGCCTTCAACGAGGTGACGGCCGTGGCCTCGGCGCCCGACGGCGTGTGGGCCGGGACGTCGGCCGGCGTGTTCTTCTACGGCGTCCCCGACGGCGAGATCGCGACGTACACGCCGGTTGGGGCGCTCCGCGGCGGCCCGCTCGGGGCTCTCGCCTACGACGCCGGGCGGGGCGCGCTGTGGGTGGGCTACGAGGACGGCCTCCTCGAACGGCTGGACGCCGAGACCGGCGACGTTGCCTCGTTTTTCGACCTCACGCGGGCCGACCAGTACGCCGCGCGGGGCGTCCGCCAGATCCGCGTGGCCGGCGACGTGCTCTACCTCGCCACCGACTTTGGCGTCGTCGTGTTCGACGCCGCCGCCGGCCGCGTCCTCAGCACGTACGACCGGATCGGGACGCTCGGCGCGGGGACGCCGGTCAACGACGTGGTCGAGGCGCCCCGCCCGGACGGCGGACCGGGGCTGTGGGTGGCCGCCGAGGGCGGGGCGTTCTACGCCGACCGGACCGGCCCCAACCTCCAGGCGCCGGGGGCGTGGGCGCGGGCCGATGGGTTCGAGGGCGAGGCGCTCTCGCTCGCGCTCCTCGACGGCGCGCTCTACGCCGGCGGCGGACCGGCCGGCGCGCGCGACCTGTACCGCGCGACGGCGTCCGGCCCGTGGGAGCGGCTCCTGTTCGTGGACAACCCCGTGGGCGACCTGGCCGCCGACGGCGGCCGCCTCCTCGCCGTGTCGCCGGCGTTCCTCTACGTCGTCCAGCCCGGGCTCCCGACGCGCCGCTACGCGGCCCCCGAGGTGACGGCGCTCCGCGCCGTCGCGGTCGGCCCCGAGGGCGGGGCGTGGGCCGGCGACGCCGCGCTCGGCCTGTTCCGCGTCCCGCTCGCCGAGGGCGACGGGATCGTGGCCTACGAGCCCCAGCGCGTGCTCCCGCCCGGTCCGTTCACGAACAACATCACGGGCATCGACGTGGGGCGGGGCGGCGTGCTGTGGGCGTCGACGGCGCGGCTCGCGGCGGCCAACACGGCGGCCGTCAGCCGGCTGGAGGGCGGGGTGTGGACGGATTACCTCACGCGCGACCCCGCCCTCGACATCGCCCGGACCGACTTCCGCGCTGCGTCCGTGGGGCCGGACGGCGCGTTCTACGCCGGCGCCGAGGGCGACGGCCTCACCGTGTTCACCGAGGACGGCGTGCCGACGACGTACCGCGAGGGCAACTCGTCGCTCCTGGCGGCGACCGGGGCGCCGGGCTACCTCGTGGTCCCCGACGTCGCGTTCGAGGGCGACCGCCGGTGGGTCCTCAACCAGTTCACGCCCCGCCCACTCCACCTGTTCGCCGCCGACGGCGCGTGGGCGGGGCTGCCGTACCCGGCCGGCATCCCGTCGTCGGCGTTCCCGGTCCGCCTCGCGGTCGACCAGAGCGGGTACAAGTGGCTGGCCCTGGGCGGGAGCGGCCTCGCCGTCTGGGACACGGGCGCCGACCCGGCCGACCCGCGCGACGACCGGGCCGTGCGCTACACGCCGGCGACCAGCGACCTCCCCGCCCCGACCGTCACCGACGTGGCCGTCGACGGCCGCGGCCGCGTTTGGGTCGGGACCGAGCGCGGCGTGGCGACGGTGGCCTTCCCCGACGCCGCCTTCGGGGGCGACCCCGGCCTCTCGCGGCTCGTCATCGCCGACGGCGCCGACTTCTTCCTCCGCGACGTGGCCGTCAACGACCTCGAAGTCGACCCCTCCGGCCGGGTGTGGATCGCGACGACGTCCGGGGCCTTCCTGGTCAACGAGGCCGGCAACGACGTGGCCCGCGAGGTGACGGCGGCCGCGAGCCCGCTCCCCTCCGACGACGTCCTCGCCATCGCCGTCGACCCCCGCTCGGGCCGCGTGTTCATGACCACGGCCGAGGGCCTGTTCAGCGTCGCCGGCGACGCGACGCTCCCGGTCCCCAACTCGGACGGCCTCCGCGCCTCGCCGAACCCGTTCCGCCCCGCCCAGTCCGCCGACGGCGTCCTCGTGACGGGCTTGGCCGGCGCCACGTCGGACGTCCGCGTGATGACCGTGGCCGGCGACGTGGTGTGGGCCGGCGAGGTCTCGGGCGGGGCGTTCCGCTGGGACGGCCGCGACCAGCGGACGGGCCGGCCGGCCCCGTCGGGCGTCTACCTCGTGGCGGCGGCCGCCGAAGACGGGGAGACGGTCTACGGCAAGGTGGCCGTCATCCGGTAGCCGCCCCGCCCGCTGGGTCCGCTCTGCGGGCGGGGTGGGGGAGCCGGGCGGGGCGGGCCTTCAACCATTTTCAACCGCCCGCGTCTGGCGCCCCGTTCCGGCGCGCGTAGTTTGGGCTCCCCGTGCCTGCACGGACACGGCGGCTATAGCTCAGTTGGTTAGAGCGCCTGGTTGTGGTCCAGGAGGTCGTGGGTTCAATTCCCACTAGTCGCCCCGCGGCCTGTGCCGCTGCCCTCTGCGGGCACCCCGCCGCGTTCATCTAGGGGTCTAGGATGCCACCCTTTCACGGTGGTCACACGGGTTCAAATCCCGTACGCGGTACCCCGCGCCGCCGGCGGGGGCAGAGGGGCGGGGCGGCTCAGGCCGCGAGCGAGTGCACCTCGCCGTTCCAGTCGGCCGCGAACCGGAGGAACCCGTCCAGCGTCGCCGGCAGCTCGGCCAGGCGCACGAGGCCCATCGACCACGAGGGGAACAGGCGGCCCGGACCCACCTCGACGTGCGAGGCGCCGACGACGTCGGCGAGGGGACCGCGCGCGAGGACCTCGACTTCGGTGTGACGCGGGTCGCCGTCGATCAGCTGGAGCAGCGTGCCGAGCGCCTCCTCCGGCCCCTCCAGCCACTGCACGAACTCGCCCGGCGCGCCGGGGATGACCTCCATGTGTCCCCGCAGCAGGAGGCCCGTCACGTCGAGCCGCCGGTTCCGGCGCTGCGCGGCCTCGATGATATCGTTGAGGCCGGAGGCGAGGAGGCCGGGACGTTCGAGCGAGCGGTATAGGAGGGCGTGCATGCGAGCTTAACGAGGCGCCCCCGCCGAGAGTCCCCCCCTGCCCCCGCTCAGGCCGTCGCCTAGGCCGTCGTAGTGGCCGCCCGTACACCGGCCCGGACAGCCAAGAGCAGGGCGACGGGGAAGAACGGGGCGGGGAGGGTCTGCGGCAGGCCCGTCCACGCCAGGACCACGAGCACCGTCACGGCCGCCGCGGCGCCAAAGTAGACGCGCCACGCTCTCCGCCCCGCCCCGCCCACCGCGAGCGCCACGGCGGCCAGGAGGTGCGTCGGCCACGCCCAGAGCACGTTGAGGTTCGGCCCCGTCACCTGGTGGTCCGTGGCGGTCCACAGGAGGAACCCTACGAGGCCGGCGAAGCCGACGGCTCCGAAGAGCACCGTGTCGCCCCACCGCCCCGCCCGGCCGTGCGCGCGCCACCCGCCGACGGCCGTCGCGCCCAGCCCGAGCGCGAGGACGCCCCACCCCGCCCACGTCGGCACGGGCGGGGCGGGGCGGGGGAGGCCGGCGCCGGGCACCCAGAACAGCGTGTCGCGCGAGGCCACGAGCGGGCGGCCCCCGACCGTCGCGCGGTCGAGCTGTGCGGCCAGTTCGAGGGGCAGGAACGCCTCCTCGCGGGCCGAGGCGACCTGATCGGTCGGCAGCCCGAGCCCGAAGTTCGCGCCGGTCCCCACCGTGGGCGCGCCGGCCCAGTAGGGGCGGAGGAGCGCGCGGAACGTCTGCGGCCGCTCGGCCGGCGGCAGCGCGAGCCCAGGCGTCCCGGCCGCGACGAGGGCCGAGTCGACGTTGTCGAGGAGCCGCGTCGAGCAGTTGTCCCAGAAAAAGTCGTAGCGGTACGCCCGGTTCTGGGGCAGCGCGTTCTCTTCTAGGCGAGCGTAGAGCGCACGCGCGGCCTCGGGCGAAAGCCGCAGCCGCTGCTCGATGATCGGACGTTCTTCGAGCTGGTACTGCTGGAGCACCGCCCAGAACGGGGCCGTGTCGAGCACGTAGTCGAGCCGGCCGCCGAGAAAGCGGAGGACGAAAAACGACTGCTCAAAGTCGAACGTCCCAAAGTTGTACGTCTGGTCGATGCCGGCCGCGTCGTCGCGGATGCGGAGCGCGCTGTGCCCGAACAGGCTGTAGACCTGGCGCCCGGGGAGCATGGTCAGCATCGAGACCTGGACCGAGTCCGAGAGCCCGGGCGCGAACGCGGACGGCGCCGGCGCCACGCCGTACGGGACGGCCGCGGGCGGGGCGGCGGGCTGCGCGCCGAGCGGGGCGGCGAGCACGAGCACGAGGGCCACGAGGCCGGCGAGACGGGCGGGGGGACGCATGGCGCCAAGCTACCGCGTGCCTCGCCGCCGCCCCGCCCTCAGGCGCCCGGCCGTGCGGTGCGGGCGCCCCGCGTCGACCGCTCGTAGCGGAAGGCCTCCAGGTCCTCCGGCGCGTCGACCGTCTCGACCGCCCCGCCGCAGTCGCGGCAGCGGAAGACGACGGCCGAGGGCCGCGGGTGCGTTCCGGTCGCAAAGCGCATGGCGCCGAGCGCCCCGTAGAGCCGCTCGGCCTCGACGCGCGGGTGCTCGCGGTCGTGGCCGCACCCACACGCGCTCCCGCTCGCCGCGAGGGCGGGGCGGGGTGGGGCCGGCGCCCGCTCGCGCTCGCGGACCCGGAGCCGGCGGACCGCCTCGGCCGCCTGCCGCCCTTCGGCCTCGTCGTCGCGCGCGGTCCACAAGGCCACGGCCTGGTCGAGCGACCACGGTCCGCCGCCCCACACGGCGAACACGGCGAGGAGCGCCAGCACGAGCGCCGCGAACGCGAACGACTGGTCCGCCACGCCCGACGGGAGGTGGAGGAGCGCGGCGCCGGCGAGGACCGGGATCTGGACGAGCGCGGCGAGCCGCGTCAGCAGGCCGGCCGCCAGCAGGAGGCCGCCGCAGACGTGGGCGAGGCCGACGTAGTTGAGGACCACGAGCGACCCCAGCGTCTCCTGGCTCGGCCCGGGCACGAGGCTGAGGTACGCGCTCGGGTCCGCGAGGAACACGACGCCGCGGACGAAGAGGCCGGCGCCGAGGTACACGCGGACGACGTCGAGGGCGCGCCCGCGGTGGGCGTCGGCCCAGGTGGCGAGGGAGTCTGTCATGAACGTATGGAGAACGTGCCCATCTCCTTAGAGACCTAGTGCCTATTGGTTCCGGCTCGTGTCCGATCCGCCGCAGGAAGAGGACGACGACAGGACATTCCTGAGCCTCCGCCCGCCCACCGCGCGGGGCGGACCCGGCGGGCGGGGTGGCCGGGCCGCCCGCCCGGTAGCTTGCCGCCGCTCCCCGCCCCGCCCATGACCCGCCGCGAGAAAGCCGCCGCCGTCCTCGACCGCCTCCGCGCCGACATCCCGGCGCCCGAGACGGAGCTCCGGTACCGGACCGAGTTCGAGCTCCTGGTCGCCGTGATCCTCTCCGCGCAGTGCACGGACAAACGCGTCAACCTCGTCACGCCGGCCCTGTTCGAGGCCTACCCCGACGCCGCGGCGATGGCCGAGGCCGAGGCCGACGAGATCTTCCCCTACATCCGGTCGGTGTCGTACCCGAACAACAAGGCGAAGGCGCTCGCCAAGACGGCCCGGATGCTCCGCGACGACTACGGCGGCGAGGTCCCGCGCGAGCACGCCGAGCTGGTCAAGCTGGCCGGCGTCGGGCGGAAGACGGCGAACGTGGTCGTGGCCGTCGCCTTCGACGAGCCGGCGATTGCCGTCGATACGCACGTGTTCCGGGTCTCGAACCGGATCGGGCTCGTCAAGGACCGGCCGACGCCGCTGGCTGTCGAGAAGGGGCTCCGCCGGGTGATCCCGCGCGACGCGTGGGGCGAGGCCCACCACCTCCTCATCCTGCACGGCCGCTACACCTGCGAGGCGCGCGCGCCCAAGTGCGGCCGCTGCCCGCTCGTCGGCCAACCCGACGGCCCCGACCTCTGCGACTACTACGCCGCGCTGGAGCGCCTCCCCGCCCCGCTCGACGGCCTTGACCCGAAGCGCGGCCGCTACTACTCAAAGACGGCCCGCCGCTACTTCGACGAGCCGGCCACAAAAACCGACCGCGCCGGCGTCGAACAAATCGCTGACCCGTGGACGGGCTCGATGAGCGTGTTCGACACGAAGACGGGCCGGACGACGAAGCGCGTCAAGGACTACCGGGTTTGAGAGGGTGAAGAGTGAAGCGGACTGGGTGCGCCAGATTTGTTCCGCCCCGCCCCTTTCAGGCGTGGGCGGGGCGGTAAGAGCAAGGCCGCCGTCGACTGGAAGCGGCGGCAGTCGCCCTCCTGGACACCGCGCAGCGTCGGCGCAGCCAAGAGGGGCTAGGGGTGGTGGATGACACGAGCAGGGCAGTCCTGAACAGCGCCGCCCCGCCCGCCGCCGCCCCGCCCGACGGCGGGCGGGGTGGTCGTGGGTGGCGAGACGGGTCGAACCACCGCCCCGCTCGGCGTCAGGCCACGCCGTTGCATGCAACGGCGCTACCGGGGCGGGGCGGTCGGATCTTGCCGCTCGCCGCTCGCCGCTCGCCGCTCGCCGCTCGCCGGTTCTGGACGGGCGGGGTGGGCATCTTCCGCCTTCCGCCTTCCGCCTTCCGCCTTCCGCCTTCCGCCTTCCGCCTTCCGCCGTGTCCCTCCTCTCCGACTTCAAGGCGTTCGCGCTCCGCGGCAACCTCGTCGACCTCGCCATCGGGTTCACGGTCGGCGCCGCGTTCACGACCGTCGCCGAGTCGCTGGTCGACGACCTCATCATGCCGCCGCTGGGCCTGATCCTGGGCAACACCGACTTTTCGGACTACTACCTCCTGCTCCGTGCCGGCGAGGCCGCCCCGCCCCCGTACGAGACGCTGGAGGCGGCTCAGGCCGCCGGCGCGGTCACGTTCAACTACGGCGCGTTCCTGACGAGCCTGCTCACGTTCCTCGTCGTGGCCGTCGCCGTGTTCGTGCTCGTCCGCCTCGTGAAGCGGGCGGGCGACGCGGTCGAGGACGAGTTCGGCGAGCCCGACACGCCGGACACGCCGGACACCAAGAAGTGCGCGTACTGCCGCGAGAACGTGCCGTACCAGGCCAGCCGGTGCCCCAACTGCACGTCGTTCCTGGGCACGGACGGCGGCCCGCTCACGCCCGACGCCGCGGTCCTCCCCGCCGGCGCGGGCGGGGCGGCGTGACGGGGGATGAGGGATGAGGGATGAGGGATGAGGGATGAGGGATCGCGCGGGCGGGGCGGCCCTCGAAAAGTTCCGGCCGTTTTCCGCCCCGCCCCGTGGCTCCCCGCCCCGCCCGCCGTCATCTTCGCCCGTACCCCGTACCCCGTACCCCGTACCCCGTACCCCGTACCCCGTACCGCCCGTGCCGAACAAACACCTGCTCCTCATCCTCGACGGCTACGGCATCGCCGAGGACCCGTCCGTCTCCGCCGTCGACGCCGCCGAGACGCCGTTCCTGGACGACCTCTTCGCGCGCGCGCCGCACTCGACGCTCGAAGCGAGCGGCCGGGCCGTCGGGCTGCCGCCGGGGCAGATGGGGAACTCTGAGGTCGGCCACATGAACCTGGGGGCCGGGCGCGTCGTGGACCAGGACATCACGCGGATCGACAAGGCCGTCGAGGACGGGTCGCTGGCCGAGAACGCCGTGCTCCGCGCGGCTGTCCAGCACGCGCTCGCGAACGGGACCAAGCTCCACCTGATGGGGCTCGTCTCGACGGGCGGGGTCCACTCGCACCTCGCGCACCTGCTCGCGCTCCTCGACCTGGCGGCGAAGGAGGGGCTGAAGCCGGAGTGCGTCGTCGTCCACGCGTTCACGGACGGGCGCGACACGGACCCCGAGGGCGGGGCGGGGTACGTCCGCCAGATCCAGGACGGCATCGCGTCAGCCGGCGTCGGCGTCGTCGGGTCGGTCGTGGGGCGGTACTGGGCGATGGACCGCGACAAACGCTGGGAGCGGACGGAGAAGGCGTACCGCCTGCTGACCGAGGGCGCGGGCGCAGCCTACGCCGACCCCGTGGCGTACCTCGAGCGGAGCTACGCCGACGGCGTCACGGACGAGTTCGTCGAGCCGGGCGCGCTCGCGGGTCCCGACGGGCGGGGCGGGGCGCAGACCGCCGGGGCGGGCACGCGCATCGAGAGCGGCGACGCCGTCGTCTACTTCAACTTCCGGTCCGACCGCGGGCGCCAACTCACGCAGGCGCTCACCGACCCCGACTTCGACGGGTTCGACCGCGGCCCGCGCCTCGACCTCCACGTCGCCACGATGACGGCGTACAGCGCCGACTTCGGCGTGCCGGTCGCGTTCGAGAAGGCGAACCTCGCGGACACGTTGGGCGAGGTCGTCTCGCGCGCCGGCCTCACGCAGCTCCGCGCGGCCGAGACCGAGAAGTACCCGCACGTCACGTTCTTCTTCAACGGCGGCCGCGAGGTCCAATACGACGGCGAGAGCCGGATCCTGGTCCCCAGCCCGAAGGTGGCGACGTACGATCTCCAGCCCGAGATGAGCGCGCCCGAGCTGTCCGAGCGCGTGGCCGCCGCGATCCGCGACGAGGCGCCGGACCTCGTGGTCCTCAACTTTGCCAACCCCGACATGGTCGGCCACACGGGCGTGTTCGAGGCCGCCGTCGCCGCCGTCGAGGCCGCCGACGCCGCGGCGCGCGTGGTCGTCGAGGCGGCCGCCGAGCGCGGCTACACGGTCGAGATTATCGCCGACCACGGCAACGCGGACAAGATGCGCAACGCGGACGGCTCGCCCAACACGGCGCACACGACGGCGCTCGTCCCGCACCTCATCCTGCGCTCCGGCTTCGACGGCCCGATCCGCCCCGGCAAGCTGGGCGACGTGGCCCCGACGATCCTCGACCTCATGGGCGTCGAGGCGCCGCCGGCCATGACGGGGACGTCGCTGGTGGGGGAGGGGGCGTAGCGGCCCGGGGAAGGGGCAAGGGGGAAGCGGCAAGAGCGTGCGCCGCCCCGCCCTCGCCCGCGGCGGGCGGGGTGGTCGTTGGGGGCGGGACGGTGGAGTCAGCCGCTCCGTTTTCCAGCCGGCGCCACCCCGCCCCGCCGCCGCCCCGCGCGACCTGAGGACCGCCCCGCCCCGGCATGCGCAACCTGCGGGCCGCCCCGCCCGTCTCGCGCCACCCCGCCCGACGGCCGCGCACGACGGGCGGGGCGGCGTCTGCCCGTCCCTCTCTCCCCGTTCCCCGTGCCCGTCGCCGACTACGAGATCCCGTTCCTGCACCCGCTCCTCGTGCACTTCCCGCTCGTCCTCGTGCTCCTGGGCGGGGCGGCGGCTGGGCTGTACCTGCTCCTCGGGCGCGGCGTGTGGCGCCGCGCGGCGCTCGCACTCTTCGTGCTCGGCGCCGGCTCGGCGTGGGCCGCCGCCGAGACGGGGCACGCGCTCTACGACGCCGTCGAGGGCGACCCCGTCGTCGAGGCCATCGTCGGCCACCACCAGAACGCGGCCGCGTGGACCGTGTGGACGTCGGCGCTCGCGGCGGCCGTGTTCGCCGCGCTCTCGGTCGCCGCCGTCCTGCGCCGGGCGCCCGCCCCGCCCGACGACGAGGCCGCCCCGCCCCGCCGCCGGTGGTGGCCGGAGCGGGGCGGCGACCGGCAGGCTCGTCGTCCGCGGCGCGAGCCGCTGTGGGGGCGCGTGCTGGGTGCGGTCCCAGCTGTCGTGGCGGCCGCGCTGGTCGCGTACACGGCGCACCTCGGCGGGCTCATGGTGTGGGGCGTGCCGCGTTGAGCGGGGCGGCGACCGCCCCGCCCGGCGAGGACACCAAACGCAGAGGAGCCGGCGACCCGAAGGCCGCCGGCTCCACACCGTCGGGGCGGGGTGGCTAGCGCGCCACCGTCACGCGCTGCGTGTGGACCTCCCCGCCCGCCACGAGGCGGACGACGTAGACGCCGCTCGGGAGCGCGCCCGCGTTGAGCGCCGCCCGGTGGCGGCCCGGCGCGAGCGTCGCGTCGACGAGCTGCGAGACCTCGCGGCCGAGCAGGTCGAACACGGACACCGTGACCGCCCCGCCCTCGGGGAGCGCGAAGGCCACCGCCCCGCCTGTGCCGACCGGATTGGCCCCGGCAAGCGTCAGCTCGACCTCCGCCGGGAGGTCGGCGCGGACGGCGGCGAGGAGCGCGGCGAGGTCGCCCCCGGCCGTGCGAGCGTTCGGGCTGTAGCCCGTGCGCCCAAAGACCTGGTCCTCGCTGACGTAGACGACCGCCGAGACCACGCGGCCCAGGACGCCCGCGACCGGCGTGCCGACCGGGGCCGCGCCTTCGACGAGCGCGATCGCGCCCGGACCGTCCGGGATCACGCCCGCCGGAAGGTCGACGTCGCCGTTCTGGGTCGCGAAGACCAGCCGCTCGTCGACCGTGGCGTCCGGGCTCGTCGAGTACGTCACGGTCTCGGTGAACGGGTTGAACGTCACGAACGAGCACGTCGAGAGGTCGACCGGCTCGTCCGCCCCGCTCAGGAGCTCTGCGAACTCGCCGAACGTCGCGTCCGTCCCGTCGGCGTCGAAGTCGCCGAACCCGAGCGGGGAGGAGACCGAGCAGGCCGCGGCCTGCGCGCCGCCGCCGAGGGCGAGGCCGACGAGCACCGGGTCGTGGTCCGACGCCCGGAACGGGGTCGGCTCGTAAAAGCGCGGGTCGTTGAAGTCCGTGTCGTAGTCGAGGAGGTCGGGCTCGTCGGCGTTGATGTGCCAGACCGTCGCGCCCGTCACCTGCTCCGCGAGCGGGAGCGAGGCGAAGGCGTAGTCGAGGGTCCCGAACTCGGCCCCGAACAGGTACGAGTAGGCGAACTCGCCCTGGGCGCGCTCGACGAGGTCGACGTAGTCGTCGGCCGTCCCGAGCTCGCCGTCGGCGCCGGCGCGGAGGGCGTCGATCGGGTCCTCCTCGTCGTAGGCGTTGAAGTCGCCCACGATGAGGACGTCGGCGTCGCCGGAGCCCGTCGGGTCGCCGGCCAGCCACCGGGCGAGCTCGCGGGCCGCGACCGTCCGCGTCCCGTTGCAGGCGCCCTGGAGCGGGTCGTCGTTGCCGGCCCCGCACGAGCCGCCCTTCGAGCGGAGGTGGACCACGGCGACCGTGAACACGCCGTCCGCGTCGGTGAACGTCTGGGCCACGACCGGCCGGTTCTTCTGGTTCTCCGACCCGCCCGGCGGCTTGGTGAACGCCGGGTCGTCGAGGACGGCCACGTCGCCGATGGGCGTCACGCGGGCGGGGCGGTAGACGATGCCCGACCGGATAAAGTCGGTCCCCGTTACGCCCGTCTCGACGTAGGCGTAGGCCTCCCCGCCCTCGGCGGCGTTGAGCGCGTCGACGAGGTCGTCGAGCGCCGAGAGCTCGCCGGCCTCGTCGTTCTCGACCTCGATGACGCCCACGACGGCGGCGTCGAGCCCGCGGATGGCGGCCACGATCTTGGCCGTCTGGCGCGCGAGCTCTTCGGGGTTGTCGGCCCCGCGCGACGTGGGGAAGCCGCCGCCCTGGCCGTCGCCGTTGAAGTAGTTGAGCACGTTGAACGAGGCCACGCGGACCGCCCCGCCCACGCTCTCGGGCTGCTCCGGGCGCGGGTTCGTCACCGTGAACCCGGCCGGCGCCGTCGGCTGGAGGCGGTAGAGCCCGAACCGGAAGTCGATCACGCCGGCCGCGTCCTGGACGATGTCGCCACCGCGGAAGCGGTTCGTAAGCGTGAACGGCTGCCCGTTGGGGTGGCGCGGCACATCGGCGTTCTGGATCGCACGGCCGTCGTCGAGCGTGATCACGCGGAGCGCGTTCTCGGCGTCGACCTCGGCGGCCTCGGGACCGGGGTCGAGGAAGGCCGTCGGCTGGAAGAGCCGGTCGCGGCCGTCGCGCGGCAGCGCGAGCACAACCTCGCCAAAGCGGTCGAAGTTGAAGTAGTCCGAGATGGCGAGCTCCTGCGGGAGCACCGCGCCCATCCCCTCGAACCGTTCGAGCGCCGCCCCGCCCGCGAGCGGGAGCGTAACGGCCGCCGGCGTCGGCTGGGCCGCCGTCCCGACGACGGCGACCTCGGTCACGGACCCGACCTGGGTGAGCTCGAAAAACTCGCCGGCCGTGCCCGTCACGCGGACCACGTCGCCGGCCGAGACGTCGGGGACCGGCACCGAGGCGTCGCCGGTAAAGACGAACAGGCCCTCGGACGTGGCCGGGTCGCTGTCGGCGTCGGCGTCCTCCTCTTGGAGGTAGAACCCGCCCAGGTCGAAGGCGTCGCCGTCGTCGGGCTGGAAGTCGCCCACGACGACCGCCTCGACCGTCACCGTCCGCCCGTCGAGCGGCGTCGCCGCCCCGCTCCCCTGGACGTCGTGGATGAACGTGAGGAGGATGGCGCCCGGGGCCGTCGACGGGCAGTTCGTGGCGTCCTCGGCGTTGGCCGCGCCGGGCGACCCGCAGCGCGGCGCGAAGTCGGCCGCGTTGTCGTCGGTGTCGGCGCCGTCGGGGAGCCGCGAAAGGGCCACGAAGTCGGCGTCGCCCGGGTCCGTCCCCGCCCCGCTCCCCTCGGTAAAGCCGGGGACCGAGCCCTCGTAGCTGAGCGCGTCGACGACCGCCCCGCCCCCGGCGAGCCGGAGGGCGACGGCGTCGGGCGCCCCGTTCTGGATCAGGTTCGTGCTCGGGTCGACGTCGAGGTCGCAGTTGGCGACGGTCTCCGCGTTGGCGCAGACGACGAAAAACTCGCCCGGGAGGAGGTCCGTGGCGGGCAGCCCAATCGTCTTGTAGACCGCCGCGCCGCCGTCGTTGCCGTTGACGAGGACGAGCTCGTAGGCGCCCAGGCTCGCGGCGGCCGCGCCGCCGTTGAACAGCTCGACGTACTCGGCGGCGTCGGTCCCCGGCTGGTCGTAGTCGACCTCGTTAACGACGAGACGCGGCTCGCCCGACGGGGGCGGCGGGCCGTCGCCGCCGAGGAGCACCTGGCCCTCGTTGAGCGACCCGAACGACGACGCGGTCGGGCCGACCCAGGCGAAGTCGCCGTAGGTCGAGCCCGTCCCGATGAGCTGGAGGCTCTCGCCGATGGGCGTCGACGGCGCCTCGGACACGCCGATGTCCGTGCTCGTGAGGCCCGCCGCCGGCCCGTCCGCGGCGGTCAACGTGCCCTCGTAGGACAGAAACTGGACGACCGCGCCGTCCGCGTCGACGAGCGCGATCGCGTCGGGCGCCCCGTTCTGGATCCCGTTCGACCCGTACTCGACGGCGACGACTCCCGCCCCGTCGCGCTCGTTCGGGATGGCGCCGCCGACGACGGTCGTCGAGTAGGCCGAGCTGTTCGAGCCATTGTAGAGGACGAGCGTCCACCCGGCGAGGTTGGTCCCGGCCGGGCCGGCGACCTCGATCGTCTCGCCGACGTCGGTGCTGGCGTTGTCGTAGTGGATCTCGTTGATGAACACGGCCTGCGCCTGGGCAGAGCCGAGGCCGAGCGTGCCGGCGAGGAGGAGGAGGCGAGCGAGAGGAGCCAGGCGCATGGGCGGACGCGGGGGCGGGGTGGGAGAGAGGCCCAAGCCTACTCACAGCGCGCGCGTTCCGCCGCCCCAACTGGGTGTTCCTTCTGTAACCGCCCCGCCCGCGCGCGTGGCGCCTCCGGCTTACGGCCGCCCCGCCCCGCCCGCGACCAGCCGCTCGTAGAAATCCAGCGTGCGCCGCGCGACGGCGGCCCACGAAAAGTGCTCGACCACGCGCTGCCGCCCCGCCCGGCCCATCGCCTCGGCGCGGGCGGGGTGGGCGAGGAGGTCGCGGATGGCCGCGGCGAGGTCGCGGGCAAAGCGGTCGGGGTCGCGCGGCTCGGCGCTGTCGGCGTGGGCGTCGAGGGGCACGAGCACGCCGGTCTCGCCGTCGACCACGATGCCGGGGATGCCGCCCACGGCCGAGGCCACGACGGCTGTCTCGCACGCCATGGCCTCCAGGTTGATGATCCCGAACGGCTCGTAGACCGACGGGCACACGAACACGGCGGCCCCGGCGTAGAGGGCGATCGTCGTCTCGCGCGGGAGCATCTGGTCGATCCAGACGACGTCCGGCACGTGCGCGCGCGCCGCCTCGACGGCCGCCGCCATCTCGGCGCCGATCTCGGGCGTATCCGGCGCCCCGGCCGCGAGCACGACCTGCGTGTCGCTCGGCAGGTGCCGGAGCGCGCGGACGAGGTGGACGATCCCCTTCTGCCGCGTCACGCGCCCGACGAACAGCACGTACGGCCGCTCCGGGTCGACCCCGTGCTCGCGGAGCAGGGCGGGGCGGTGGACCGGCCGGTACTCGTCCGGGTCGATCCCGTTAGGGATCGTCTCGACGGCCGCCCCGCCCACGTCGTACAGGCTTTCCACGTCGGCCTTCATGGCGTCCGAAACCGCGATCACGCCGTCGGCCGCGGCGTAGGCCGCGCGCTCGATCCACGACGACACGTCGTAGGCCGACCCCAGCTGCTCGCGCTTCCACGGCCGGTGTGGCTCGAACGAGTGCGTGGTCAGCACCAGCTTCGCGCCCACGAGCGGGGCGGCGAGGCACCCGGCGAGGTGCGCGTACCACGTGTGCGCGTGGACCACGTCGGCGCCCTCGGGCACGCGCCCCGCCATCACGAGGTCGCGGCCGAGCGCGTCGAACAGCTTGCCGTGCCGCCCCGCCCCGCCCGCCGCCCCGCCCCCGAGGCCGGGCGGGGCGGCTACGCCGCGGACGTGGAGGCTCCCATCGTCGACGTCCTGCTCGCCGAACGCGAGAACGTCGACGCGGTGCGCGCTGTCGTCCAGCCGCGCCAGCTCGCGCGCCAGGTACTCGACGTGGACGCCGGCGCCGCCGTAGACGTGGGGCGGGTACTCGTTGGTGAGGAGGCAGACGTGCATGGGCGGACCCAGGGGGCGGGGCGGGGTGGTCGGTGCAAGATGCACCACCCCGCCCGGGGCTCCCCCCGCTCCCTGCCCATCGCTGTGCTCAGGGACAGTCCGAGCGCCCGCTGAGCCGAGGCGATGGGCGCTCGGACGGGGGGAGCGGGGCGGGGCGGCCCGCGCGGTGTAGCGCCATAGCATGCTACGGCGCTACAGGATGGCACCCACCGAGGGCGGGGCGGCTAGCCGTGCGTCCTCTTCTCACGCGCCCGCGCCGCCCTCTTCGCCGTCGCCTCCGGCAGGGCGGTGTTCTAGGCCGACGTCGCCGCCGCCGTCCGCCCCGCCCCCTCGTGCTCCAGCACGAGGACGCCCAGCGGCGGCAGCGTGAGGACAACCGACGCCGGGCGCCCGTGCGCCGGGACGGGCGTCGACTCGACGCCGCCCAGGTTGCCCACCCCGCCGCCGCCGTAGGTCTCGGCGTCCGAGTTCAGGCGCTCGGTCCAGCGCCCTTCCTCCGGCACGCCGATCCGGTAGTTGTCGCGGGGGACCGGCGTCGCGTTGAGGACGAACAGGAGTTGCTCGCCGCCCCGCCCCGTACGCAGGTAGCTCACGACGCTGTTCTCGCGGTCGCCGAAGTCGACCCACTCGAACCCGCCGGGCTCGTCCTGCCAGAGGGCGGGGTGGTCGCGGTAGAGCGCGAACGCGTCCTCGACCCAGCGCTGGACGCCGGCGTGGAGCGGCTGCTCAGACTGGGACCAGTCGAGGGCGTGGTCGTGGCTCCACTCGCCGCGCTGGCCCCACTCCTGGCCCATGAACAGGAGCTTTTTGCCCGGGTGCCCAACCTGGTGGCCGTAGAGGAGGCGGAGGTTGGCCGCCTTCTGCCAGTCGTCGCCGGGCATCTTCCCCCACAGCGAGCCCTTGCCGTGGACGACCTCGTCGTGCGAGAGCGGGAGCGCGTAGTGCTCGGCGTGGGCGTAGACGAGCGGGAAGGTCAGGTTGTGGTGGTGGTACGTCCGGTTGACCGGGTCCTCCTCGAAGTAGGCCAGCGTGTCGTGCATCCAGCCCATGTTCCACTTGTAGAGGAAGCCGAGCCCGCCGTTGAACGTGGGCTGCGAGACGCCGGGCCACGCCGTCGACTCCTCGGCGACGGTCATGGCCGTCGGGTTGTGGGCGAACACCTCCTCGTTGACCGTCTTGAGAAAGTCGATGGCCTCGAAGTTTTCGCGGCCCCCGTGCGCGTTCGGCGTCCACTCGGTCCGCGAGTAGTCGCGGTAGAGCATGGACGCCACGGCGTCGAAGCGGAGCCCGTCGATGTGGTACGCCTCGACCCAGTGCCGCGCCGACGACAGCAGAAAGTTGCGGACGCCGGGCTTGGCGTAGTCGAACACGTACGTCCCCCAGTCCGGGTGCACGCGCATCCGCTCGTCGCCGTACTCGTAGAGCGGCGTCCCGTCGAAGTGGACGAGGCTCTGCGGGTCGGCCGCAAAGTGGGCCGGCACCCAGTCCAGCAGCACGCCGATCCCGCGCCGGTGCAGCGTGTCGACGAGGGTTGCGAAATCCTCGGGCGAGCCGTAGCGGAACGTGGGCGCGAAAAAGCCGGCCACTTGGTAGCCCCACGACCCGTAGTACGGGTGCTCCATGACGGGCATCAGCTCGACGTGCGTAAAGCCCAGCCGCTCGACGTGGTCGGCCAGCGGCTCCGCGATCTCGCGGTAGCCCAGGCTCTCGCCGTGCGCCTTGTGCTGCCATGACCCGAGGTGGACCTCGTAGATCGAGACGGGCTCGTTCAGCGTCTCCGGCCCCTTCCGCGTGCGCATCCACTCGTCGTCCGACCAGTCGAAGTCCAGCGTCGTCACGACCGACGCGAGCCCGGCCACCCCGCTCCCGCCGTCGGCCGGCGGCTCCAGGGCGAAGGCGTACGGGTCCGTCTTGTCGGCCACGTAGCCCTCGCGCGCGACGCGGTACTTGTAGCGGGCGCCCGGCTTGGCGCCGCGCACGAACGCGCTCCACAGCCCGCCGCCGACCTCCTTGAGCGGGTGGGCGCCGGGGTCCCAATCGTTGAACTCGCCCACGACGGCGACGTAGTCGGCGTGGGGCGCCCAGGTCGCGAACCACGTCCCGGTCTTGTTGGGGTGGGCGCCGAGGCGGGTCTGGGCGTCGGACATCCGGCCGCTGTCCCAGCGGGCGACGTCGTCTTTGGTGAGCTTGGGCATGGGCGGGGCAGTGGGTCGGTAAGTCGGTCAGTCAGTGGGCCAGTCCAGCGGGCGGGGCGATGGTCCTGGCAACCGCCCCGCCCTCGGCGGCCATCGGGTAGGGACACCATGCATGGTGTCCGTACGGGCGGGGTGGGCGAGGGGTGCTGCCACCCCGCCCAGGCGCGGCACCGTAGGGGCGACCGGCGGACGGGCGCGGCGGCAGAGGAAAAGAGCGGGGCCACCCCGCCCCGCTCGGGCGGATCCGGCGGGCGGGGCGGGGCGGCTAAGCGCCCGGGTCCGCGAGCAGCCGGCGGAAACCGGCGAGCGGGACGGGCGCCCAGTCGGGGCGGTTGTTGAGCTCGTAGCGGACCTCGTAGGCCGCCTTCTGGACGAGGTACGCCCACAGCAGGTCGGCCCGCGCTGCCGCCGGCGGGCGGAAGGCGGCGTCGCCGGCGGCGTGGTCGTAGGCGTCGAGGAAGGTGCGTTCGGCGGCCTGCGTGAGCGCGTCGGCCCAGACGGTGACCTCGGCGGCCGTGTCCGCGTCGTCGTCGCGGCGGCGGAGCGCCGTCTGCACGGCGTAGCCGAACGAGCGGAGCATGCCGGCCACGTCGCGGAGTGCGTCGTCGCGGCGGCGGCGCTCGGCGAGGAGCCGGGCCGGCTCGCCCTCGAAGTCGAGGACGTAGAACTCGTCGGCCGCGCGCAGCGTCTGGCCCAGGTGGTAGTCGCCGTGGACGCGGATCTGCTCGCCACGCCGCGCCGGGTCGCCCGCCCCGCCCAGGCGCCCGGCGGCGCGGTTCCAATCGTCGGGGGCGGGGCGGTCGAGGTCGGCGTCTGAAGCGTCGAGCAACTCGCGCGTCTGCGCCAGTTCCGTCCGCGTGCGGTCCACGAACCGCTGGGCGTCCTCGGCCTGGGCGGGGCGGGGCGCGACGTCGGCGCCCTCGCCGCTTGCGAGCGCCTCGTGGAGCTCGGCCGTGCGGACGCCCAGCGTCCGGGCCGCCTCCAAGAGCTCCGGCGCCGTATCGTCGAACCACGCCGCCCACGCGCCGGCGTCGTCGGCTGGGGGCGGGGCGGTCCCGGCGAGGCGGCCGAGCGTCTGCCCGGCCTTGTCGACGGCGTAGGCGAACCCGTCCTCGGCCGGCGCAACGGCCTCCTGGACGATCGCCATCGCCGCCGGCTGCGCCCCCGCGCCCTGGTACGTCGCCGTGCCGAGCACGCGCGGCACGAACCGGACGCCGGTTCGGCTGAGCTCTGTGAGCAGCTCGACCTCGGGGTTCGTCCCCGACTCCAGCCGCCGGTACAGCTTGACGAACAGCGCGTCGCCGCGGTCGGTCGTCACGATCGCGGCCGAGTTGGACTGCTCGCCCGTCAGCGGCGTGGCCTCGACGGCCTTGGCGTTCTTCAGCTCGTCGGCCACTTCGCCGGCGTAGAGGCCCAGGAGCGAGCGGCCCTTGCCGCCCCGCCCGAGCCACGTGACCAGGTCGCGCCAGAAGTCCGGCCCGACGGTCGCGTCGTAGAGGAGGGCGCGGCCCTTCGGCCCCTCGACCCAGGCGACGGCCGCCCGGGGCCGCTCGTCGAGCACGCGCTGGGCCGCGTCGCCCGAGACCGTCGACAGCGGGAGCAGGTAGCGCTCGCGGTGCGCCCCGCCCTCGCCGCCGACGGCGATCTGGACGAGCGCGAGGTAGGTCACGTCGTGGCCCGCCCCGCCCGACGCGCGGGCCATGCGCACGGCGTCCTCGACGCGCGCGGCGCCCGTCCGCTCGCCCTTCGACCCGAACCACCGCTGGCCCTGGAGAAAGTCGGCGAGCCGGCCTTCCAGCACCTCGACGGCCCGCTTGTCCGACATCGTCCGCACGAGCAGGTTCTCGACGCCCTCGGCCACGCGGAGCGTGGGGAGGTCGTCGGGCGCCGCCCCGCTGGCTGCGCCGACCTGGCGGTTCTCGCGCTCGGTCGCGGGCGGGGTGGTCTCGGCCGGTGTGAGGGCGAACCAGAAGAAGCCGTACGGCCCGAGCGGGAGGTGGTACGGCTGGTCGCCGACGACCGGGAAGCGCGACCGGCTAAACAGCTCGACGGGCTCCAGCCCCGCCCAGTCCGCGTCGGGCGGCAGCATCGCCGACTGCGCGAACCGCGACAGGTTGGCGACGACCAGGACGCGCTCGCCCTCCCACTCGCGCTCGAACGCGAGCACCGCCTGGTTCTCGACGTCGAGCACGCGGAACCCACCCCGCCCGAACGTCTTGCCGTGCTGGCTGCGCACGGCCAGGAGCCGCCGCATCACGTGGAGGAGCGAGTGCGGGTCGGCCTCGGCGTCCTCGGCGTTCACGAACTCGTAGGAGTACGGCCCGCGGTCGATGGCCGGCATAAAGAGCCGGTGGTGCGGCGCCCGGCTAAAGCCGCCGTTCTTGTCCGGGCTCCACTGCATCGGCGTGCGGACCCCGTTGCGGTCGCCCAGGAACGGGTCGTCGCCCATCCCGATCTCGTCGCCGTAGTAGAGGACGGGGCTGCCGGGGAGCGACAGGAGCAGCGCGTTGAGCAGTTCGATCTGCCGGCGGTCGCCGCCCAGGAGCGGGGCGAGCCGCCGCCGGATGCCGACGTTGATGCGGAACCGGGCGTCGGCCGCGTACTCGTGGTTCATGTAGTCGCGCTCCTCGTCCGTCACCATCTCGAGCGTGAGCTCGTCGTGGTTGCGGAGGAACGTGGCCCACTGCGCGCCCTCGGGGATGTCGGCCGTGAGCTCGAGCATCTCGACGAGCGGCCGGCGGCTCTCGCGGCGGAGCGCCATGTACATTCGCGGCATGATGGGGAAGTTGAACGACATCTGCACGCCCCGCCCGCCCGCGAAGTAGGGGAGCGTGTCCTCGGGCCACTGGTTGGCCTCGGCGAGCAGGACCTTGCCCGGCCCGAACCGCTCCTCGATGGCCTGCCGCAGCTCGACGATGTAGTCGATGGTCTCGGGCAGGTTCTCGCAGCTCGTCCCCTCGCGCTCGAACAGGTACGGCACGGCGTCGAGCCGGAGCCCGTCGACCCCGAGGTCGAACCAGAAGGCCATGACCTCCTTCATCTCCTCGCGGACCGCCGGGTTGTCGTAGTTGAGGTCCGGCTGGTGCGAGAAAAAGCGGTGCCAAAAATACTTGCCCGCCTTCGCGTCCCAGGTCCAGTTCGAGACCTCGGTGTCGGTGAAGATGATCCGCGCCTCGCTGTACTTGTCCGTCGTGTCGCTCCAGACGTACCAGTCATGCTTGTCGCTGTTCGGGTCCCGCGCCTCCTGGAACCACGGGTGCTGATCGGACGTGTGGTTCAGCACCAGCTCCGTCACGACGCGCATGCCCCGCCCGTGTGCGTCGTCCAGGAACGCCTTAAAGTCGTCGAGATCCCCGTGCACCGGGAGAACCGTGAAGTAGTCGGCCGTGTCGTAGCCGTCGTCGCGGAGCGGGCTCTGCAAAAAGGGCAGCAGCCAGAGCGTGTTGACGCCCAGCCGTTCGAGGTACGGGAGCTTCTCCCTCAGCCCCGCGAAGTCGCCGTAGCCGTCGTCGTTCGAGTCGAAAAAGGACCGGACGTGGAGCTCGTAGATGACGGCGTCGCGGTACCAGGAGGGGTCGGTGAGGAAGTCGGAGGGCACGGGCAGTGGGTCGGTGAGTCGGTCGGTCAGCGGGGCGGAGGGCGGTCGGCCACCCCGCCCCCGCTCGTTCGGGCGGGGCGGCGTAGCGGCGCTGTACGCAACGCCGTCTGGCTGTCTGGGTGGGGCGGAGGGAAAGGGCGGGGCGGTCGCCGGAAAGAACGGCGGTCGGCGGCTGGCCGCCCCGCCCCGCCCTACTCCAGCGTCTCCACGCGGAAAATGTGGGCGGGCTGTTCGTGCGGGCGGAGCTCGACGAAGTTCGCCGCGCCCTGCCACGTAAACGACTGCCCCCCGAGAAGATCACGGACGCGGAACGGCCGGTCGGCCGGCAGCCCCAGCGCCTCCAGGTCGAGCGTCACCCACCCCGCCTGCGCGTCGCGGTAGTCCAGGTTGACGACCGTCAGGATGAGGTTGTCCGGGGGCGGGGTGGCGCCGTCGCCCGCCCCGCCCGCGTCGGGTGCGGGCGCGTCTCCGCGGTCCTCGACCTGGAACGGCGCCTGCTTCGAGAACGCCAGCAGGTGCGCGTTGTCGGTCTCGTGGAACCGGACGTTCCGCATGTGCTGGAGCGCCGGGTTCTCGCGGCGGATCCGGTTGATCCGCTTCATGAGCGGCTGGAGGCTCGACGCATCGTTCCAGTCCCACGTCCGCACCTCGTACTTCTCGCTGTCGAGGTACTCCTCGCGGTCCGGGTGCTGGCGACCGTCGACGTGCTCGAAGGGCGGGCCGTAGACGCCGTAGGCCGACGAGAACGTGGCGGCCAACACCAGCCGCGCGGTGTGGGCGGGGCGGCCGCCGTCGCGCAACTCGTCCGTCAAGATGTCCGGCGTGTTGGGCCAGACGTTCGGGCGGTAGACCTCGGCGACGTCCGTCTGGAACAGCTCGCGACCGTACTCGACGAGCTCCTCCTTCGTCGTCCGCCACGTGAAGTAGGTGTAGGAGTTGTTGAAGCCGCGCTTGGCGAGCCCATACATCGTCTTCGGCTTCGTGAACGCCTCGGCCAAGAACACGAGGTCCGGGTGCTCGTGGCGGAGCGTGCCCAGGCACCACTCCCAGAACGCGAGCGGCTTCGTGTGCGGGTTGTCCACGCGGAAGACGCGGACGCCCTCGCCGATCCAGAACTCGAACACGGACCGGAGCTCGGCCCAGAGCGCGCGCCAGTCATCGGACTCGAAGTCGATGGGGTAGATGTCCTGGTACTTTTTGGGCGGGTTCTCGGCGTAGCGGATCGTCCCGTCGGGCCGGTGACGGAACCACTCCGGGTGCTCGGTCACGTAGGGGTGGTCGGGCGAGGTCTGGAAGGCGATGTCGAGCGCGACCTTCAGGTCCAGCGCCTCCGCCTTCTTTACGAACCGGCGGAACGCGTCGAGGCCGCCCAGTTCGGCGAGCACGCTTTTGTGGCCGCCGTCCGCCCCGCCCACGGCCCACGGGCTGCCGACCTCGCCGGGCTCGGCCGTGGGCGCGTTGTCCTTCCCCTTGCGGAACGTCTCGCCGATGGGCGAGATGGGGGGGAGGTAGACCACGTCGAACCCGCGCTCCGCGATCAGCGGCAGGCGCTCGGCTGCGTCGTCCAGCGTCCCGTGGACGGGCTCGCCGTCCGGCCCGGGGTCGGCCGCCGAGCGCGGGAAGAACTCGTACCACGCCGCGAACCGCGCCCACTCGGGGTCCACGCGGACGCCCAGCCAGTCGCTCTCGACCGCGCCGACGGCCGGGTCGTGCTCGGCGGCGAGCCGCAGGACCTCGGGCTCCAGCGCCGCCTCGACCTCTCCGCCCTTGAACCGCTTGATGACGCCGTCCAGCGCCCCGCCCTCGTTCCGGGCGTCGAGCAGCGCCGCCCCGTCCAGCAGCTCGGACTCCAGCTCCGCCCGCCCCGCCCCGCCCTCGACGCGGCGGCGGAACTGGTCCTGCCAGGTCCCGAACGTGTCCAGCCACGCGCGGACGCGGTAGCGGTAGGCGCCGAGCTCGGTGCAGGCGAAGTCGGCCACGTACTCGTCGTTGTAGCGGAGCCGCATGGGCGCCGTTTGCACCGCCCCGCCTGCGGCGTCCGCGTGCCCGTCGTAGGCCCACTCCAGGACCGCCGCCACCTTTTCGTGTCCGTCCACGACCACGCCGGCCACGACCTCGACGCGCTCGCCCTGCGCCCGGGCTACGGGGAACCGGCCGCCGTCGACGCGGGGCGACAGCGTTTCGAGCGCCACGCGCGTCCACGCCTCGGGCTCGGGGCTCGGCGGGCTCCACGCGAGCGAGGGCTCGGCCGTCGCGCCGGCTTGGGCGGGCGGGGCGGGGTCGGCAGCGGGCGGCATCGGCGAGAGGGGCGGGTGGGGGAGGGGCGCCTTGTTCTTATCGGCGCCGGCCCGCAAGGGTCCGCCCGAGGCGGCCGTCTGCGTCGAGAGCCGGCGAAAAGCGGGCGGGGCGGCGAACCCGGACGCTCCGGGCGGGGTGGAGAGGGCCGGAGCCCCCCGCTCTGCCCTCGGGGTGCCTCCGAGTCGGGGCGGGGTGGAGCCGCCCCGCCCCCCACACCCCGCCCGTATGCAGACTGCCCCGTCCCGAGCGCTCGCGCCCGCCACGTCCGTCGATGGCCACCTCCGCACGGTCCCCGGACGGCCGTACCCGCTCGGGGCCACGTGGGACGGCGTCGGCGTCAACTTCGCGCTCTACAGCGCCCACGCCGAGGCCGTCGAGCTCGTCCTGTTCGAGAGCGCCGACGACCCGGCGCCGGCGGCGTCGCTGTGGCTCCGCGAGCGGACGGGGCCGGTGTGGCACGGGTTCGTGCCGGGCCTCCGCCCGGGCCAGCTCTACGGGTACCGCGTGCACGGGCCGTACGACCCCGAGCGGGGCCACCGCTTCAACCCGAACAAGGTCCTCCTCGACCCCTACGCCCGCGCCATCGGCCGCCCGCTCCGGTGGGACGACTCGCTGTTCGGCTACGTGATCGGCGAGGACGACCTCTCCTTTTCCCACGCCGACAGCGCCCCGTTCGCCCCGCTCGGGGCCGTCATCGAGAGCGGGTTCGAGTGGGGCGCCGACCGCCCGCCGAAGGTGCCGTGGGAGGACACGGTCATCTACGAGACGCACGTGAAGGGGCTCACCATGTCGCACCCCGACGTGCCCGAGGCGCTCCGGGGGACCTACCTCGGCGTCTCGTCCGAACCCGTCGTCGAGCACCTCAAGGCGCTCGGCGTCACGACGGTCCAGCTGCTCCCGGTCCACGCGAAGCTCCAGGACCGGCACCTCGTCGAGCGCGGGCTGGCCAACTACTGGGGCTACAACACGCTGAGCTTTTTCGCGCCCGAGCCCGAGTACGCTGCGAGCGGCCCCGTCGTGGCTGCCCGCGACTTTAAGATGATGGTCCGCGCGCTCCACGAGGCCGGCCTCGAAGTGGTCATCGACGTGGTCTACAACCACACGTGCGAGGGGAGCGAGAAGGGGCCGACGCTGTCGTGGCGCGGCATCGACAACCTCGCCTACTACAAGACGAGCCCCGACGACACCCGCTACTACATGGACTACACGGGGACCGGCAACACGCTCGACGCCGGCAACCCGCACGTGCTCCAGCAGGTCATGGACAGCCTCCGGTACTGGACGACCGAGATGCACGTCGACGGTTTCCGGTTCGACCTCGCGAGCGTGCTGGCCCGCGAGCTCTACGACGTGAACATGCTCGCGTCGTTTTTCCAGATCATCCAGCAGGACCCGGTTCTCAACCAGGTCAAGCTGATCGCCGAGCCGTGGGACGTCGGCCCGGGGGGGTACCAGGTGGGCAGCTTCCCGTGGCAGTGGACCGAGTGGAACGGGCGCTACCGCGACGTGGCGCGCCAGTTCTGGGCCGGCGACTCGGGCCACCGCGGCGAGCTCGCGACGCGGTTCACGGGCTCCTCCGACCTCTACGAGCGGTCGGGCCGGCGGCCGTTTGCGTCGATCAACTTCGTGACGGCCCACGACGGGTTCACGCTGGAAGACCTCGTGAGCTACGAGCGCAAGCACAATGAGGCCAACGGCGAGGACAACCGCGACGGCCACGAGCCCAACCACTCGACCAACTCCGGCGTCGAGGGGCCGACCGAGGACCCCGACGTGCTCGCCCGCCGCGAGCGCCTCAAGCGGGCGATCGCCGGGACGCTCATCCTGTCGCAGGGCGTGCCCATGCTTCTCGGCGGCGACGAGCTCTCGAAGACGCAGGGCGGCAACAACAACGCCTACGCCCAGGACAACGACGTCAACTACTACGACTGGGACCTGGACGCGCGCGAGACGGAGTTCCTCGACTTCGTCCGCGAGGCGCTCGCCTTCCGCGAGGCCCACCCGCTCTTCCGCCGCCGCGAGTTCCTGACGAGCGAGCCCGACGCCGAGGGCGTCAAGGGCGCCTTCTGGTGGCACCCCGCCGGCCACGAGATGACGGGCGACGACTGGGGCGACGAGGACCTCCACGGGTTCGGCCTCCTCCTCCGCGGCGACCGGATCGACGAGGTCGACGCCCGCGGCCGGCCCCGCCACGACGACACGCTCCTCGTCGTGTTCAACCGCGGGGGCGCGGCGGTCGACGTCACGCTCCCCACGGCCGAGGCCGGCGACCCGGCCGCGTGGGTCGCCGCGGCCCCGTTCGACGAGGCCCTGGCCGCCCCGCCCGAGGGCGGCCGCTTCGCGCCGGGCGGGGTGGCGACCGTCGGGCCGAACGCGCTCGCGGTGCTCCGGGCGGTGGAGGCGTAGGCCGGTGGGTCCGTCCATGAGGGCGGACCGCTCCGTCCCTCGGGTCCACCCGTCGAGGCCGCCCCGCCCGCACCTTCGGGCGGGGCGGTGGCGTTCTGGGCGGAGCGGTCGCGGGCGGGCCGTTACTCGCCGCCGAGGCACGGGAGCACGGCCCAGAACGTCGCGCCCCGCCCCGGGCCGTCGCTCGCGCACCCGACCGTGCCGCCGTAGCCCTCGACGATGGCCTTGACGATGGCGAGCCCGAGCCCGCTGCCCGGTTCGGCCTGGACCTCGGGCGCGTCGGCCCGGAAAAAGCGGTCGAACAGCCGCTCGCACGTTGGGCCGTCGAACCCGGCCCCGGTGTCCTCGACCTCCAGCCGCGCCGCGCCGCCCGCGTGGCTCAGGCGGACCGCGACGCGCCCGCCCGGCGGCGTGTACTTGACCGCGTTCCCCACCAGGTTGTCGACGACGTCGGCGAGCGGGGCGGCCTCGGCGCGCACGCGGACGCCGGCGGCCGCGTCGACCGACAGCGCGACGCCCTTCGCCTCGGCCTCGTCGCGCGCCCGCCCCGCCCGCCGCGCCACGAGTTCGCCCAGGTCGAGGCGATCGCCCGGCGGCTGCGGCAGCGACTCGGCGCGTGCGAGTTGGAGGAGCCCGCGGACCGTCCCCGTCATCTCGGCCACGTCCTCGACCACGCGGCCCAGCGTCTCGCGGTACGCCTCGGGCTCGCGGTCGCGGCGGAGCGCGACCTCGGCCTCGCTCCGCAGCGTGGCCAGCGGCGTGAGCAGCTCGTGGGCCGCGTTCGACGTGAACCGCCGCTCGCGCTCGACCGACGCCTCCAGCCGCGCGAGGAGCCCGTTGAACGTCTGGGCCAGCGCCGTCAGCTCGTCGCGCGTCTCGAAGTCGGACGGGAGCCGGCCGCCCAGCCGCGCGCCGTCGGCCGCGAGCCGCCCGGCCGCGTCGGTGAGCACGGCGACGGGCCGGAGCGCCCGGCGCGCGAGCCACCACCCCGCCCCGAGCGCGAACAGCACGCTGAGAGCGACGCCCAGCGCCAGCGTCCGCCCCAGGTCGCGGAGCTCGCGGTGCCGGCTCCACTCGACGCCCGAGACCTCGGCGTAGCCCACGACCGCCCCGTCCGGCGCCCGGAGCGGCGCTACGAGCGAGCGGACCGGCTCGCCCGCCCACTCGCGGCTGAGCCGGAGCGGCCCGCCCGCCGAGGGAAGCTCGACGCCCAGGGGCGGCATCGCGGCCACGTTCGCCGACGCCTGCGCGACCGCCCCGCCCGGCGTCAGCACGCGGACGAACGTGGCGTTCGGCCCCTCCAGCCGCGTGGCGACGGGCGCCGCCCCGCCCAAGGCGCTCGCGTCCACGCCGTCGGCCCCGACGCGCAGGAGCGGGGTGACGGCCTCCAGCTCGTGGTCGAGGTGGCGGTCGAACGAGCGGTGCGCGGCGGCGTGGAACCCGACGTAGCAGAACACGGCGAACGCGCTGAGCAGCAGGAACAGCGTCAGCGCGTACCACAGCGCGAGCCGGGCCGAGATCGGGAGCGCGGAGAGTCGGGTCACGGGGCGGGGCGGCGCTTGGGGGCGGTTCTGGGGCGGAGCTAGGGCGCCGGCTCCGCCCCGCCCTCGGCGGGCGCGAGCCGGTAGCCCACGCCGCGGATCGTCTCGACGCGCGGCGGGTGCGAGGCGCGCGAGGCGCCCTCGGCGTCGGCGAGGCGCTGGCGGAGCCCGCTGACGGTCACGTCGAGGGCGTTGTCGGTCACGTAGAGCGCGTCGCCCCAGACGCGTTCGGCGAGGACCGTCCGCGAGAGCGCGTCGCCGGCGCTGCGCAGGAGCACCTCGAGCAGGGCGTACTCCTTGGGGCGGAGCGTGAGGACGGCCTCGCCGCCCGGTCCGTCCATCGTCGCGCGGCGGCGCTCGGCGTCGAGCGTGAGCGGGCCGACCGAGACGGTCCGCTCGACGTCCGAGAGCGGCGGGCGGCGGAGCAGCGCGCGGAGCCGGGCCACGAGCTCCTCGAAAGCGAACGGCTTGGGGAGGTAGTCGTCGGCGCCGGCGTCGAGGCCGGCCACCCGGTGCTCGACGTCGGCGAGCGCCGTCAGCATGAGGACCGGCTGGTCCTTGCCCGCGGCCCGGACGCGCTCGACGAGCGTCTTGCCGTCGCCGCGGGGCAGCCGCCAGTCGACGACGAAGGCGTCGTAGGCGTTGGCGAGCGCGAGCCGCTCGCCGGCCTCGGCGTCGGCGGCGAGGTCCACGCGGTAGCCCTCCTCCTCCAGCCCGCGCTGGACGGCGCCCGCCAGGCGGGCCTCGTCTTCGATGAGCAGGATCCACATGGGCGGGGTGGTCTGGGGCGGCGTGAACTGGGGGCGGGGCGGTCGGGCACCTTACCACCGTTCCGCCGGCGTCCCCGGGCGGTCGGCCGCCCCGCCCCGCCCGCAGGACACGGTGGGCGCCTTCACCGAGTCTTGGACGTCCACCTTAGCGCCTTTTAAGGCCTTTCGCCGCACGCCGTCGTGCCGCGCCCGTTGGAAGGACCGCACCCGCCCCGCCCGCATGGACCGCCGCCTCTTCCTCCGCAACGCCTCCGCCGTCGGCGCGCTCGCCGGCCTGAGCGCCCTCACGCCGGCCTGGGCGCGCCCGGCGCTCGCGGCGGGTCCGGCCCGCGCCGCCGGCCTCGCGCCCACGCGGCGCGCGGGCGGGCTGGTCGAGTACGACCTGACGATCGACCGGACGCCGGTCACGTTCAACGGGCGGACCGGCTCGGCGGTGACCATGAACGGGAGCGTGCCCGGCCCGCTGCTGCGGTTCACCGAGGGCGACGAGGCCGTGATCCGCGTCCACAACCGGCTCGACGAGCAGACGTCGGTCCACTGGCACGGGCTCATCCTCCCGAACGCCATGGACGGCGTGCCGAAGGTGAACTTCCCCGGCATCGAGGCCCGCTCGACGTTCGAGTACCGCTTCCCGATCCGCCAGTTCGGGACGTACTGGTGTCACAGCCACTCGGCGTTCCAGGAGCAGCAGGGGCACTACGCCCCGCTCGTCATCGACCCGGCCGGGCCGGAGCCCTACGCCTTCGACCGCGAGCTGATCGTGGTCCTGTCGGACTGGACGTTCGAGGACCCCCACGACGTGCTCGCCACGCTCAAGAAGCGGGCGAACTACTACAACTTCCAGCGCCAGACCGTCGCCGGCCTCGTGGCCGGGGAGGGCATGGACCCGGGCGCCCGGCTGGACTGGGACCGGATGCGGATGGACCCGACCGACATCGCCGACATCACCGGGGCGACGTACACGTTCCTCATGAACGGGCAGGCCCCCGACCCGGGGTGGTCGGGCCAGTTCCGGCCCGGCGAGCGGGTCCGCCTCCGCTTTATCAACGCGAGCGCGGGCACGTTCTACGACGTCCGCATCCCGGGCCTCGACCTCACCGTCGTCCAGGTGAGCGGCCAGCACGTGCAGCCGGTCACGGTCGAGGAGTTCCGCATGGGGATCGCCGAGACGTACGACGTCGTCGTCACGCCGGGCGACCGGGCCTACACCGTGTTCGCCGAGTCCATGGACCGCTCGGGCTACGCCCGCGGCACGCTCGCGCCCCGCCCGGGCATGACGGCGCCGGTCCCCGAGCGGCGCGAGCGGCCCTCGCTCACGATGATGGACATGGGGATGGACCACGGGTCGATGGGCGGCATGGACCACGGCGCGATGGGCCACGAGGGCGCCGCCGCGGGCGGGGCGGGCGGGGCGGCGCACGCGGGCATGGACCACGGCGCCGCCGGCCACGGCGCGATGGCGATGGGTGGGGCGGCGATGGGCGGGGCGGCGGCGGGCGCGGTGGCCGCGGGCGACGTGGCCGAGCCCGGCGTCGACCGCACCGGGCTCCGCCCGCCGGGCACGCTCCCCGAGGTCACGCCGCACGGCCCGGACGACCACGGCGGCGCGAACGCGATGGCCCCGGACCAGACGCGGAGCCGGCTCCACGAGCCCGGCGTCGGGCTGGGCGACGACGGCCGCCGCGTGCTCGTCTACACCGACTTGAGGGCGCTCTACCCCGAGCCGCGCCGGGCGCCCGACCGCGAGGTCGAGCTCCACCTGACGGGCAACATGGAGCGCTACATGTGGGGGATCAACGGGAAGACGTACGCCGAGGAGCCGCTCATCCCGATGGTCTACGGCGAGCGCCTGCGCCTGACGATGGTGAACGACACCATGATGAACCACCCGATGCACCTCCACGGCATGTGGATGGAGCTCGAGAACGGCCACGGCGACGTGATCCCGCGCGTCCACACCGTCGTCGTGAAGCCGGCCGAGCGGCTCTCGCTCCTCATCGACGTGGACGCGCTCGGGCCGTGGGCCTTCCACTGCCACATCCTCTATCACATGGACCTCGGCATGTTCAGGGTGGCCATGGTCCAGCGGCCCGGCGAGGTGCCGCCCGAGGCGCTCGCCGCCTCGTACACGCCTCAGGGCTAGCCGCCCCGCCCGACCACCCCGCCCGGGCCACTAGCCGCCCCGCCCGCCCCGCCCGGCCGCCCCCCGAGGGCGGGGCGGGAGACCCGACGCTCCATGCCCCGACGCCTCGCCCTCGCCGCCCTCCTCGCCGCCGCCCCGCTCGCGGCGGCCCAGACCCCCGAGGGGGACGGCGAAGCCAACGCGCCGCCGTTCCCCGAGTACCCCGACTTCCGGCCCGGCGCCGTCGCCGCGGCCGACCAGAAGCTGTACAGCCTCGCGCTCCTCGACCTGTTCGAGGTGGCGCCGGCCGGCGCGGGCGTCCCGGCCCGCGTCGAGGGGTTCTACCGGATCGGGACCGACTACAACAAGGTCTACCTCAAGGCCGAGGGCGAGGGGCTGGTCGCCGAGGGCGAGGGCGGGGTGGAGGCGCAGGTCCTCTACAGCCGGCTCGTCACGGAGTACTTCGAGGCCCAGGCCGGGCTCCGCCTCGACACCGAGTTCGGCGACGGCGACGTGCGCGCTCGCCCCCAGCTCGCCGTCGGCCTGGAGGGGCTGGCGCCCTACTTTTTCGAGGTCGAACCCGCGCTCTTCGTCTCGTACAAGGGCGACGTGTCCGCCCGCCTCGAAGGCTCGTACGACCTCCTCCTGACCCAGCGACTCGTGCTCCAGCCCGAGGCCGAGGTGAACCTGGCCGTCCAGCGCGTCGAGGACTGGGGCGTCGGGACCGGCCTGAACGACATCGAGGTCGGGCTCCGGCTCCGCTACGAGATCCAGCGCGAGGTGGCCCCCTACGTCGGCGTGAGCTGGCTGAACCGCTTTGGCGAGGCCCACGACATCGCCCGGGCCGAGGGCGAGCCCACGTCGGAGGCCTTTGTCGTGTTCGGCCTCCGCCTCTGGCGGTAGCGAGCGCCCCCCCAACCGACCACGTTTCCCACTCGACTCCCCTGCCGATGACCCGCACGCTCTTCCTAGGCGCCGCCCTTCTCGCCGCGCCCGCCGCCCTCGCCCAGCAGCACGGCGACATGGACCACTCGCAAATGGACCACAGCCAGATGGACCATTCCCAGATGCAGGGGATGGATCACGGCTCGATGGATCACGACGCGCTCATGGCGCTCCACATGCGCATGATGGCTGACCCCGAGATTCACGCTGCCATGCAGGCCGATCCCGAGATGCGGGCGCTCATGGCCGGGGCGATGTCGGCGACGGACCACGGAGGCATGGACCACACGACGCCGATGAACGCCGACGCCCGCGCCGCCGCGATGGACCGGATGCGCGAGCGGATGGCGGCGCTGTCGCCCGACGAGCACGCCGCGTTCATGGCCCAGATGGAGGCCTCGCACCGGCGCCTCCTCGCCAGCCCCGCCGTCCACATGCGCGCGATGGCCGACCCCGAGCTGCGCCGGATGATGGAGGACATGCCGGGCGGGATGCCGGGCATGGGCGGGGCGGACCAGGGTTCGATGGACCACGACGGGATGGACCACGGCTCGATGGAGGGCATGAATCACGACCAGATGCCGGGCACGGGCCACGCGGGCGCGGACCACGCCGCGGGCGTCGCCATGCAGCGGCGGAACGCCGGCGCCCTCCGCAACGACGACGAGCGCCCCGCCACGCCGACCGTCGGGCCGGAAGCGTTCGACGCCTCCGCGACTGCCGACCGCTTCCACGCCGCGCTCGCGGCCGGGGACCGCGAGGCGGTCAGGGTCCTCCTGCTCCCCGACGCCGTGGTCCTCGGGGGCGGTCAGGCCGAGGCCCGGAACGAGTACCTCGGCGGCCGCTTTGCCCGCGACGCGGCCCTCCTCGCCGGCGCCCCGCCCGAGCCCCTGTTCCGCCGGACGACCGTCGCCACCGAGTCGGCGTGGGTCGCCTCGGCGCAGCAGGTCGGCGACGCCCGGATAGCCGAGCTCCTCGTGATGAAGCAGACGCCCGAGGGCTGGCGGATCTCGGCCGTCCACTGGTCCTCGGCACGTTAGGCTCCTCCTGGGTGGGACCCCGCCGTCCCGCACGGCGGCCGGGTCCGGCCCCTCTCGTCTACGGACCTCCCCGCCCTCCCCTCCGGCGCCGCCGTGACCGTTGGGTCTGGCCGCGCCAGAGGCCCGGCGTGGGCCGCTCGCGCCTCTCGACGGCTTTCGCAATGATCGTCCTGTCGGCGTTCGGGCGGGGCGGGAGGAGTCGCGGCGTTACCGACCGTAAGGCGCGCTAGGGGCGGGGCGGCCTCGGGGGCAGGGCGGCGCGCGTCGGCCTCCGCCAACTCGGTGGCCCGCCGCCGCCCCGCCCGGACGCTGCGGCCCGCCGGCGTTCCATGCGACGCCGCCTACACGACACCGCCCCGCCCATGGCGTGGGCGGGGCGGCCATCGTCGCTGCCCGCTGCCCGCTCGAACCTGAGTGGGTTTTAAGGGCTCCCCGCCGAACCATCGGCCCGGGCGCTTGTGAGACGGAAGCCTTTCCAACCCACCCCTACGCTTCCATGCGCACCCAGGACATCCTCTCCAAGCACCCCAATCCGTCCCAGAACCTCGACCAGATCGTCGCGCTCGTCAACTCGGCCTTTGCCTGTGAGCAGTGCTGCACGTCGTGCGCCGACGCCTGCCTCAACGAGGACGGCGACATGGACCTCCGGTACTGCATCCGCACCAACCTCGACTGCGCCGACATCTGCGCCACGACCGGCCGCGCGCTCTCGCGCCAGACCCAGCCCAACGTGCAGCTTCTCCGCGCTCAGCTCGAGGCGTGCCGGATCGCGTGCGACGCCTGCGCCGACGAGTGCGAAAAGCACGCCGACGTGCACGACCACTGCCGCGTGTGCATGGAGTGCTGCCGCGAGTGCTCCGACGCCTGCCGGTCGCTCCTCCAGGCGATGCCCCAGGGCGCAGCGGCGTAGCCCGCTCGCCGGGTCCGTCGACAAGGTGGCTATACGGTGGAGGCGGACCGCCGTCTGACCCGTTGCGGCGGAACGGGGAGGGCCTGGAACACCACGCTCTCCCCGACCTGGGGCTACCGGACGAGGATCTCGACCGCAACCGGGTTCCCCCCGCGCACAACCGGCTGGTCCGGCGACCCAGCGCCCTGGAACTCGAACCGGCCGATCTCGCCGGAGTCGTCGTGGAGCATGACGTAGAGCGGGCCGGGCGGGGCGGCGTCGAGGTCGACCGGGACGCGCTCGGTCGTCCCGTGTTGGACGAACGAGCGGCCGACGACGCGCGAGATGTCCGCCCCGCCCCCGGCGGCCTCGGGGTGCACCACGACCCAGCTGTCGGAGGCCACCTTCACGGAGTCCACGATGAGGACGTCGCCGACGAACAGGGCGTCGTCGGCGAAGAGGGCGGGGGCGCCGGGCACGGGGCCGGTCCGCGCGCTCGAGCCGCCCGTCACCGGGGGGACCGACGGCGGGACGGGTTCGGCGTCGAGGTCTGAGCCTTCGAGGTCGCCGATGAGCGCCTCCATCTCGGCGATCTCGCGCCGCTGTGCCAGGATGATCTCGTCGGCGAGACGGCGCACGCGGGGGTCGGAGATGTTGGCCCGCTCGCTCGTCAGGATGGCGATGGAGTGGTGCGGGATCATCGCCTTCATCCACGACACGTCGTCGACCGTCGTCTGGCTGCGGGCGAAAAAGAGGCCCGCCGCGAACAAGACCGCCGAGCCTATAAAGATGGCGACGTTTGCCTTCTTGTTGTCGTACATGTCGAGCATCCACGACAGCATCACGATGGCCATCATCGAACCCATAAACACGGCCATCCAAAACCGCGTCTGGCTCCACCACGCGTCGTCGAGCGTGTAGATGGTGGCGTACATGAGGCCGAACATGATCACCGTGGAGGTGGCGATCATGCCGAAGAAGCGTTTGTAGGACATGCTAGCGTCGAGGGAGCGGGTGCAGAGGTGGATCGGGGTCCTACTCCTGTCGCCCCTGCGGGATCGGGAAGCGGGAGCACCTGAGCGGCTTTTAAGGCCCGCCGTGTAGGGCCCGCCGCGGCGAGCCGAGGGACCGCCCCGCCCCCGCGTCTCTGGCTGTGGGGCGGGGTGGAGACGCCGGCCCGGCGCCCATTCAGGTTCGCAAGCCGGGCAGGTGGCTCAGGCAGCCTCGAAGACGGGCTGGAACCCGGCGTCCTCGACGGCTTGCCAGACAGCCTCGCGGTCCGCCCCGCCCGAGAGGCGGACGACGGCGGGGCCGTCGAGCGTGAGCTGCTCGACCTCGACGCCGGGCGTGCGGTCCAGGGCCTTGGTTGCCGAAGCGACGCAGCCGCCGCAGGTCATGCCTTCGATGCCAAAGCGGAGGGTGGTTTCGGTCGGCGTGCTCATGACGGGTAGGGAAGAGGAAAAAAGGGCGGGGTAGTCAGGCCGCCGCCCCGCCCACGGCGGGCGGGGCGAAGCGGCGGAGGCGGAGCGCGTTCGTCAGCACGAAGACCGACGAGAGGCCCATCGCGGCGGCGCCGAAGACGGGCGAGAGCAGGACGCCGAGGGCGGGGTAGAGCGCCCCGGCGGCGACCGGGATGAGGACGACGTTGTAGGCGAAGGCCCAGAACAGGTTCTGCTTCACGTTCTTCAGCGTGGCCGCGGAGAGCGCCCGGGCCTCGACGAGCGCGCTCAGGTCGCCGCGCATCAAGACCACGTCGGCCGCCTCGATGGCGACGTCCGTGCCGGTCCCGATGGCGACGCCGACGTCGGCCTGGGCGAGCGCGGGCGCGTCGTTGATCCCGTCGCCGACGAAGGCGACGCGGGCGGGGCGGCCGCCCCGCCCGGCCTCGGCCTGGAGGTCAGTCACGGCCTGCGCCTTGTCGGCGGGCAGGACCTCGGCGAGCACCTCGTCGATCCCGAGGCGGGCGGCGACAGCCTCGGCGGTCGCCCGGTTGTCGCCCGTGACCATGGCGACGCGGAGGCCGGCGCGGTGGAGCGCGTCGATGGCGGCCGGCGTCGTCTCTTTCACCGGATCGGCGACCGCGAGCGCGGCGACGACGCGGCCGTCGACGGCGGCGTAGAGCGGCGTCTTGCCCTCGGCGGCCAGCCGCCCCGCCCCGCCCGCGAGCGCGGCGGCGTCGTAGCCGAGGCGCTCCATGTAGCGGTCGGCGCCGACGTCGACGCGGCGGCCCTCGACCGTCCCGCTCACGCCGAAGCCGGGGACGGCCTCGAAGTTGGACGCGGGCGGGGTGGCGAGACTTTTTCGGTCGGCGGCGCGGACGATCGCGGCGGCGACGGGGTGCTCGCTCGGCACCTCGACGGCGGCCACGAGGCGGAGCAGGGCGTCTTCGTCCAGGTCGGCGTCCGGGGCGAGGACGACGTCGGTGAGCGTCGGGCGGCCTTCGGTCAGCGTGCCCGTCTTGTCGAGGGCCACGACGTCGGCCTCGGACAGCGTCTGGAGCGCCTCGCCCTTGCGGAACAAGACGCCCAGCTCGGCCGCCTTGCCGGTCCCCACCATGACGGAGACCGGCGTGGCGAGGCCCATCGCGCACGGGCACGCGATGATGAGCACGCTCACCGCCGCGACCAGCGCGTACGTCAGCGACGGCTCCGGCCCGACGGCCAGCCACACGCCGAACACGAGCGCGGCGACGACGAGCACGACCGGCACGAACACGGCGACCACGCGGTCGGCGAGCGCTTGGATGGCGGGGCGGCTGGCCTGCGCCTCTTCCACGAGCTGGACGATCTGGGCGAGCACCGTGTCGGCCCCGACGTGCGTCGTCTCGACGAGGAGCGCGCCGGCCTGGTTGACCGTCCCGCCGACGACCGCCCCGCCCTCGGTTTTTTCGACGGGCACCGGCTCGCCCGTCACCATCGACTCGTCGACGTAGCTCGTGCCCTCGGCGACCACGCCGTCGACCGGCACCTTCTCACCGGGCCGGACGCGGACGACGTCGCCGACGGCGACCTCGCCGATCGGCACCTCGGTCTCGGCGCCGTCGCGGACGACGCGGGCCGTCTCGGCGCGGAGCCCCAGCAGCGCGCGGACGGCGTCCGACGTCTGGCCCTTGGCCCGCGCCTCGAACCACTTGCCGAGCAAGATGAGCGTGATGATCGTCGCCGACGCCTCGTAGTAGACGTGGACGGCGCCGGCCGGCAGCACGCCCGGCAGGAACGTGGCCACGACCGAGTACCCGTAGGCGGCCGACGTGCCGAGTGCGACGAGCGTGTTCATGTCGGGCGAGCCGTGCCGCGCCGCCGCCCACCCCGCCCGGTAGAACCGCCAGCCCGGCCCAAACTGGACGGCCGAGGCCAGGACGAAGGCGATGAGCCACCGCGTCTGCATCGGCACGAGCCCGTCGACAAAGTCCATCCCACCGGGGATGACCATGGGGACCATCTCGAGCAGGAACAGCGGGAGCGTGAGCCCGGCGGCCCACCCCAGCCGGCGCCGGAGCGTGTGCCGGGCGCGGGCGCGGGCCTCGTCCTCGGCGCCCGCCGCCCCGCCCTCGGCCGCCTCGATCACGTCGTAGCCCGTGTTGCGGACCGCCTCGTAGAGCGCGTCGACATCGGTCCCGGCGGCGTAGCGGACGCGCGCCCGCTCGGTCGCCAGGTTGACCGACGCCTCGACCACGCCGTCGGCGCCGGCGAGCGCCTTCTCAACACGGCCCACGCAGGCCGCGCACGTCATGCCGCCCACGCCGAACGAGACCTCCTCGGTTCGCACGTCGTAGCCCGCGCGCTGGACGGCCTCGGCGAGCGCGAGGGGCGTCGTCTCGGCGGCGTCGAAGTAGACCGTCGCCCGCTCCGTCGCCAGGTTGACGGTCGCCTCCTCGACGCCGGGCACCTTTGCGAGCGCCTTCTCGACGCGGCCCGAGCACGCGGCGCACGTCATGCCCTCGACGCCCAGCGTCGCCTGGGACAGCCTGGCCACGTCGGGCGTCGGCCCGGCGGCGCCGTCGCCCGAGGGCGGGGCGGCGACGGTCGCGCCGTGGGCGGATGGGCGGGGGCGGGCGGGGGGCGGGGTGGACATCGGGCGGGGCGTCCCCGAGCGGGGCGGCCGGCGGTGGGTCTGTCTGAACGCGCCGCCGCCGCCGTTGGCCGTGAACGGACGGTGCATCCTCCCCTACCTGAGCGCCTTTTAAGCTGGCCCCGCCCGCTGAGCCCGCCCCGCCCCGGTCTGCCGGGCAGGCTAGAGATCGACGGGCTCGACGACGCGCTGGCCCTTGGGACCGTCGGAGACGAACGCGGCCGGGGCCTCGGGCGAGTGGTAGAACAGGAGGAGGTGGCCGGCCTCGGCGGCCTCGGCCGCGAGCCGGTCGCGCCACGCCTGCGAGGCCGCGCCGTCGACGTCGTACTTGGCCTGGAACCGGCGCCCCACCTGGCCCGGCGTGCCCAGCACGTCGCCGCCGAACACGGCCTGCATGTCGCCGGCGTGGAGGCGGACGAGCTGGTGCGCGCCCGTGTGGCCGCCCGTCACCTCGAGCCCGACGCGGCCGAGGTCGGCGTCGCCCTCGGCGTAGACGAGCTGGCCCGCCCGGTCGAGCGTGTCGAGGACGAGGTCGCGCGCCCGGGCCGACTCGCCGGCGTAGCCCTCGGCGGTCGCCTCGGCGTGCTGGACGACGTAGTCGGCGGCGGGGAACGTGGGCCGCCATCCCTCGGCGCCGGCCTCGGTCACCGCCCCGCCCGTGTGGTCGAAGTGGAGGTGCGAGAGGACGACGCGGTCGACGTCCTCGGGCGCCACGCCGCGCCGGACGAGGCTGTCGAGGAGCACCTCGGTGCCGCGCCCCTCGGCCCACGACCCGAGCCCCGTGTCGACGAGCAGCGTCTCGTCGGGCGCCCTCACCAGGAACGGCGTGACAGAGACGAACAGGGTGCCCGGGCGGGGCGGGTCGCCCTCGGCGTACGGCACGAACCGCTTGTCGAGGCCAACGGTGAATCGGCCCTCGGGGAGCGCGTCGATCTCAAGGTCGCCGTAGGTCATGGGCGGGGCGGGGGATGGGGTTCAGGAGTGACTCGGGCGCGTCCGACGCAGAGGGCGGGGCGGGCTCGGAGGCCAACTCGCCACCCCGCCCTTCCTTCCGCGGGCCGGACGAACATCGTGTCTGAACCTCACCCCGCCCCGCCGCGTGGCGAGCGCGGGCCGAACGCGGGGGCGGGGCGGAACCGCCGGGGGCTCCGCCCCGCCCGGAGCGCGTCGTCGTCGTGGGCGCGCGTCAGCCGCCGTAGCCGAAGAGGCCCATAAACTTGGTCGCAAAGGGGACCGACCCCTTCATCTTCACCTTCCCCTGCATCATGGCCATCATCGGGTTGAGGTCGCCGTTCTCGATGGCCACCCAGTCCTCGGCCTTCGCCGTCAGCTTCAGCGTGGGGTCCTCGGGGACCTCGCCGTCGATCACGTCGAGCTCGCCGTGGTGGACGTAGAGCGTGACGTCGCGGGGCTCGTCGCCCGTCAGGTGCATGTGGACGCGGTCGTCCATGGTCTGGGCCTTGTCGCCGTTGAACCGGTCGGGGTACGAGGCGAGGACGTCGTCGAACGAGCTGTAGCGGGCCATAGGACGGGCGGGGTGGCGTGTGGGGAGGGCGCAAGATAGGGCGCACCCCGGCCGTCCCGGGCCGCGGAACTGCCCTGGCGGGGGCGCGTGGCTGAGGCTCGCCCCCGACGCCCGCCCCGGCCCGTGCCCGACGACCACACGACCACGCTCTCGACGCCCCGCGGGCTCGTCGCCATCACCGGCCGCGCCGGGGCCGCCCGCCGCGCGGCGGCCCACCGCGAGTTCCTGGCCGACCACTGGGCCGAGCTCTCGGCCGCCGCCTTCGAGGGCTACCGCCGCCACGGCGCCGGCGCCGTCGTCCTGTGGCGCGACGCGGCCCCGCGCCGGTTCCGCCCGCGCCCGTTCGAGCCCGAGCGGCTGTGGTACACGACGCAGATCCACGCCATCCCCGGCACCTCTAGCGAGGACTTCGACGGCTGGGAGGCCCGCCAGCTCGAGGCCTACGACCCGCAGGCCGAGGGGCTCGTCGTTTTCGTGGAGGGCGGCGCGCTCGCCGGCTACCGCGTCGCCGGCGACCCCGCCCCGCCCGACGCCCTCCGCCAGTCGCGCGCGCGGATGAACTGAGGAAAGGGGAAAGGGGAAAGGGGAAAGGGGAAAGGGGAAAGGGGAAAGGGGAAAGGGGAAAGGCGCGCGCGGGCGGGGTGGCGTCGGTTTTGTTCCGCTCCGCCTGCTTACATCTGGGCGGGGCGGTCATGGAAGTCGCCGAGGCCCACGAAAGGCGGCGGCAGTTCCCCTCTGGTCAGGAGGGGTTAGGGGTGGTTGTCGGGCGGGCGGGGCGGTTCAGCCCGACGCCGCCCCGCCCACGCGTTGCGGGCGGGGTGGGTGTCCTGCCCCGAATGCGGACACCACGCGTGGTGTCCGGGGAGGGCGGGGCGGTCCCAGACGGCACCCCCCGAAGTCCACCACCCCGCCCACCGCGCGCGACGCCGTTTCAGAGGGGCGGGGCGGTCAGGCTGCGCGTGGCGGCCGCCCCGCCCCGCGCGTTGCGGGCGGGGCGGTCACCTTCCGCTCGCCGCTCGCCGCTCGCCGCTCTGGAACGGCCCCCGCCGGCCGGCCGTCTACTCCGCCTTCTCTCCCGAACCCTTTCCCCGCCCTCATGGCCCGCTTTTTCTGCGCCGTCCACGCCCCCGACGCCACGCCGCGCGCGTTCGCCCTCGTCGAGCAGCTCCCCGGCGACGACGCCCCCACGTACGCCGTCCGCGACCTCCGCCGGCTCTCCGGCGACGACCCCACGCAGACGGTCCTCGACGTCGTTGCGTCGGAGCCTCAGTACGCGGCGCAGACCACGTTCGTGCTCACCGGCGGGCAGCGGGCCGTCGACGCCCTCCACGAGCGCGGCCCGAGCGGCGTCGCCGTGAACCTGCTCGACGGCGGCTCGGCCGACGCCGACGCCCTCGACGTCCCGCTCCAGGTCCTCGTCGACACGTTCGAGTGGCTCTACCGGACCGACGCCGTCGACGTCCCCGGCCGCTTCGACGCCGCGAGCGACGCCGTCGACGCGCTCTACACGAGCGCCGACCTCGACGCCGCCGCGCCCGACTCCGACCGCGACCCCGACGGCGACCTCACCGACGACGACGAGTCCGAGACGCTGGCCGGAACCGAGGTCGAGGGCGACGGCCCCAAGCCCGCCGTCATCGAGCAGTCGGGGGGCGAGGCCGACGTCTCGACCGAGGTCATCCGCACGCCGATCACGATGGACGACGCGAGCGCCGCGGCCGTCGACGCCGAGCGCCGCGTGGGCCGCGTGGCGGCGTCCACGAACGGCCCGGCCCCCGACCTGGGCGACCACGCCGACGTGGCGATCGCCCTCGCGCTCGCGTGCTGGTACGGCGAAACGTCCCGCGACGAGCTTCCGGCGACCGACAAGCTCGACGAGGCCCTCGCCGCTCGCAACCCCGACGACAACGCCGCGAACCGCGGGCAGCAGGAGCCGGCCGGGCGCAGCTAACCGCCCCGCCCTCGGAAATCGCCCCGATACAGAGCCGCCCCGCCCGATCTGCTCGGGCGGGGCGGCGTGCGTTCGAGAGCGTGGTGGGGCTGGCCGCCCCGCCCTCGGCTAGGCGTCTCGCTCGACCTCGTCGCGATCCAGCTCGACGTCGGTCTCGTTCGAAAAGTGGCGGGCGACGTGGTCGCCGTCGAAGACGAAGGCGTTGACGATCGTGAACGTCCCGCGCTCGCTCTCGATCTTGAGAAAGTCGAACGCGGCGTCGTCGGCCGTCTGCTGGTGCGTCCGCTCGGCCGAGGAGATCGTGCCGTGGTAGTCGAAAAACTGGCGGTAGCGGTCGCGGACGGCGTCGCGGCCGTCGGCGACGCCGTCGAGCCAGATCAGCTGGCCGGACTCGGCGTAGAGCTCAGCGAGGGCGTCGGCGTCGCCCTTCTGGACGAGGTCGGCGTGGCGGGCAGAAAGGTCGGAGGGGGACATGGGGCGGGGTGGAGGTGAGGTGAGAGCGGGTGGGGCAGCATCAGACACCGCCCCGCCCGCGCTAGGGGAGGGGAGAGGACAGGTGGTGGTCCGGGGGCGGGGTAGCCGCCTGCCGGACCACCACCCACACGACGTGGGCGAGGTCGGGGAGGATGAGGCGGTCGAGCGCGAGCGCGCAAGCGTCCGTCGAGCCGGGACAGCAGAAGAGGAGCGTCTCGGCTGGACCGTCCGCGTGCCCGTAGACACCGGCTGTCGCCCGCGAAAGCATAGCGGCCGCGCCGACGGTCTCGAACGAGAGCGCGCGGAACAGCTCTCCGAACCCGGGGAGCGCCTTCTGGATCAGCCGCTCGGCCACCTCGACCGTCGTGTCGCGGCGCGAGACGCCCGTCCCGCCCGTCGTCACGACGACTTCGACCTGGCCGGCGAGGTGCAGGAGCACCTGGCGGATGGCCTCCCCGTCGTCGGGGACGATCCGGTAGAACTCGACCGGGTGCCCGGCGTCGCGGAGCCGCGCCTTGATCGCCTCTCCGCTCGCGTCGTTGTCCTCGTTCCGCGTGTCGGACACGGTGATGACGGCGCACGAGACGGGCGTCTCGCGGGAGAGCTCTCTGTGATCGGCAGCGGACACGGGCGGACGCGGTGGGCGGGTCCGCTCTCACCCCGGACCCTCACGCGCCGTTCCGCCCCGCCCCGCCCTCGGCGCCGTCCGCGGGCGCCTCGCCGAACCACCGCGGCGGGTCGTAGCCGTGGCCGCCCCACGGGTGGCACCGCCCGATCCGCCAGACGGCCAGGACCAGGCCGCGGGCGGCCCCGTACCGGCGGAGCGCCTGCACGGCGTACTCCGAGCACGTCGGCGTGTACCGGCACGACGGCCCCAGCCACGGCGAGATGCCCATCTGGTAGACGCGGACGAGCCCGACGAGCACGAGCCGCGGGAGACGCCACAGCGCCCGCCCCGCCCGAGCGAGCGGCGTGTGTGGAGCGGGCGGGGCGGGGTGGGGCATGGCGGCTAAACGCCGGGGCGGGGCGGTCGGTGCCCGTCCCGCCCGGCTCAGTTCGCGCGGGCGGGGTGGCCGAGCCCCGCTCGGGCCGAGGCTCCGCGCGAGTAGCTTTGCCGCCCCACTCCCGCCCTTTCGAGTCCGCCCGTGTCCGACGCCGCCCCGCCCGACCCCGCCGCCGCCAAGCGCGCCGCCGGCCTCGCCGCCGCCGCCCTCGTCGAGGACGGGATGCGGCTGGGGCTGGGGACCGGCTCCACGACCGCGTTTGCGATTGAGGCCATCGGCCGCCGCGTCCGCGACGAGGGGCTGGACGTGGCCGGCGTGCCCACGTCCTACGACGCCGAGCGGCTGGCACGTGCCCACGGCGTCCCGCTCCTCGCCCTCGCCGACCTCGATCTCGATACGCTTCCAACGGCCCAGGCCGGGCTCGACCTCGCCCTCGACGGGGCCGACGAGGTGAGCCCGGCCGCCGCCCTCATCAAGGGGCGGGGCGGCGCGCACGTCCGCGAGAAAGTGGTGGCCGCGCTCGCCGCCCGGTTCGTGGTCCTCGTGGACCCGTCCAAGGAGGTCGAGCGGTTGGGAACGACGGCACCGGTCCCCGTCGAGGTGCTCCCGTTCGCCGAGCCGGCCGTCCTGCGCGCGCTGCGTGGGCTGGGCGCCGAGCCCGCGCTGCGGATGGGCGAGCGGAAGGACGGCCCCGTCGTGACCGACCAAGGCCTGTGGATCGTCGACGCCCGGTTCCCCGGCATCGACGACCCGGCCGCGCTCGGCGCCGCCATCGGCTCCGTCCCCGGCGTCCTCGGCCACGGCCTCTTCGTCGGCATGGCGACCGACGTGCTCGTGGGCGAGGCGGAGGGCGGCGTCCGTCACCGGGTGCACCAGCGAGGGCGCTGACGGGCCGCCCCGCTCGGGCGAGCCACCAACGCAGACCGCCCCGCCCGTGTGGTACGGGCGGGGCGGCGAGAAACCTGCGGGGCGTGTGCGCCTAGCGGAGGCGGAACGTCACCGGCACGGCGAACCGGACCTTGACGGGGCGGCCGCGCTGCTGACCCGGCTTGAACTTGCTGTCGCGGACGGCCTTCAGCGCCGCCTCGGCGAGCAGGTCGTTCGGCGAGCGGAGCACGACGGGGTCGACGACGTTGCCGCGCTCGTCGACCACGAACTGGACGACGACCTGGCCCTCGACGCCGGCCCGGCGGGCGAACTCGGGGTACTCGACCCGGCTCTGGAGGTCGGCGAGACCGCCGATCAGCTCCGGCTGCACCTCGGCGACCTCGAAGATCTCCGGCTCCGTGGGCTCGGGCTCCGGCGGCGGCGGCGGCGGCGGGGCGGCGGTCGGCGGGGGCGGCGGGGCGGCCTTCGGCGGCGGCGGCGGCGTCCTCGGCGGCGGCGGCGGGGCCTCGTTGAGGTCGAGGTCGATCTCCTCGATCACGTCGTCCTCGACCTCGACCTCGTCGGGCACCTCCTGCGGCGGGGGCGGGGCGGGCGGCGGCGGCGGCGGCGGGACGTACTCCTGCGTCGGGGGGATCTCCTCGAGCTCGATCACCTCGGTCTGGTCGGAGTACACCTGGACGTCGTCGCCCTCGGGGAGGCTGACGGTAAAGGCCAGGATCGTGAGGCCGAGCGAGAGCAGGAGCCCGATCTGGAGGTAGATCGGGTACTTCCGCTTGAGGTCGGCGGACGGTTCTTTGTAGAGGGCCATGGCAAAGGGGAGAAGGGGCGGCCGGGCGCGCGCCTCGCCGGGTAAAGTAGGGACGGACGGCGCGGGTGGCACGGGCCGCCCCACAAATCAGACGGCGCGGCGCCCGCATACCCTGTAGACACGCCCGCCCCGCCGGCGTTGCTCTACCCGTGGCACGCGGAGTGTGAACGGGTGGAGGAGGAGGAGTCGTGTGCAGACGGCGCCGCCCCGCCCGTACGGGCTCCAGGTGCGGGCGGGGCGGCAGGCGAACGCCACGGGCGTGGCTACTCCATCGGCACGCCCGCCCGCGCGAGCGCGCTCACCCCGCCCGCGTTCACGACGCGCGCGAACCCGAGGTCCTCCAGGATCCTCGCTGCCCTCCCGCTCCGTGTGCCCGACGCGCAGTAGACGTAGACCGTCTGGTCGCGGTCGAGCCCGGCGACGCGGTCGCGGAAGCCGGGTGCGAGGACGTCGACGTTCTGGGCGCCGCGGACGCGGCCGCCCGCGTACTCGTCGGGACGGCGGACGTCGAGGAACGTGGCGCCAGCGCGGGCGGCGGCGGCGACCTCAGCCGGCTCCGCCCGCCCGCCGCCGCCGGTAAACCACCGGAACGCGACGACGAGGGCGACGACGAGAAACGCGACGGCGGCAAGACGGAGCATGGCGGGGCGGGGCGGGGCGCCTGGTTACGACTGGAGCGTTGCGTCGAGCGAGATCTCGGCGGCGCGGAGCACCTTCGAGAGCGGGCAGTTTTCTTTGGCGTCGTCCGCGATCCGCTGGAACTCGTCGTCTGAGACGCCGGGGACGGTCGCCGTAAGCGTGAGGTGGATCGTGTCGATCTCGAACCCGCCCTCGACCTGCCGGACGTGGACCTCCGCCGTCGTGTCGGCCGACTGCGGCGGGTGGCCGGCCTCGGAGAGTGCGTGGGAGACGGCCATCGTGAAGCACCCGGCGTGGGCGGCGCCGAGGAGCTCCTCGGGGTTCGTCCCCGCCGTGCTGTCGCCGAACCGGGTGTCGAAGGAGTACGGGACCTCGTCGAGCGCGGACGTCTCGGTCGAGAGCGACCCGGAGCCGTCGGAGAGCGAGCCGGACCAGTGGGCGCGTGCGGAGCGGGTGGGCATGGGGGCGGGGTGGGGTGGGAGGGGAGCCTCCGTACTGGCGCCGGCCAGAGCGGGTTCACGCAGACGGCGTGGACCGTCCGTCTCCTTAACTTCCGGTTCTGAGGAACGGGGGGGGCCGTGAGCGCTTATAACGTGTCCCCTCTACACAACCTCCCCCCCTTCAGAATGGCATACTCAGACGACCGCCCGCTCGTGACCGGCACCTTCCGCGATTCCAAGAGCGCGGACCAGGCCTACGACCACTTCCGCCAGCGCGGCTACACCGACGATGACATCCACGTCATCATGTCGGAGGACACGAAGGAGCGCTACTACGACCGCAACCCGGACGAGGTCAAGATCGAGCAGGGCTCGAAGGCCATGGAGGGGGCCGGTGCAGGCGCGGCCATCGGCGGCACGACCGGCGGCATCATCGGCGCGATCGCCGGTGTCGGCGGCGCCGTCATCCTCCCGGGCATCGGGGCCGTGGCGGGTCCGCTCGCCGGCGCGCTCGCTGGCGCTGGTGCGGGCGGGGCGGCGGGCAGCCTCGTCGGCGCGCTCGTCGGCGCTGGCATCCCCGAGGACCAGGCCAAGGTGTACGAGAACGACGTAAACGAGGGCGGGATCGTCCTCGGCGTCCACCCGCGCGACAAGGACGACTACAACTACGTCACGGAGCGCTACAACGAGTACGGGGCCAACAACGTCTACGGCGGCCGCAACGCGGCAGGCTAGACGGGACAGCCGTACGGCACTCTGGGGAGGTGGAGCGATCCACCTCCCCTTTTTTGTGCCCAAGCCGCTCGTTCAGCCGACCCCGCCGGTCCGTAGGGCGGGGTGGGGAGCGCCGCCCCGCCCCGCCCCTTGCGACCCGCGGGCGGGGCGGGAACGTTGTCCACCGGCCTACTGCCACCGTTCGACGGCTTCGCGGAACCGGGCGGCGGCGGCCTCCACGTCCGGCGCCGTCGTCACGGCCGTCATCACGGCGACGCCCCAGGCGCCGGCGTCCAGGCACGGCCCGACGCGCTCGGGCGTGACGCCGGCGATCGCGATGACCGGGATGCGGACGGCCGCCGCCGCGCGTGCGAGTCCGTCCAGTCCTTTTACGCTGGCCGGGTTCGCCTTGGAGCCCGTCGGGAAGACCGGCCCGAAGCCGACGTAGCTCGCCCCAGCGGCTTCGGCCGCGCGCGCGGCCTCGGCCGTCGTCGCCGTGGCCCCGATGAGGCCGCCGCCCCGCCCGTCGAGGACGGCGCGGGCGTCGGCGACGGGGAGGTCGAGCGCGCCCAGGTGGACGCCGGCGGCGCCGGCCGCGAGCGCGAGGTCGAGGTGGTCGTCCACGAGGCACGGGACGCCCGCGGCCCGGCACGCGGCGACGGTCGGGAGGAGGCCCGCGAGGCGGTCCCGCGTCGTCCCCGTCTTGTGGCGGAACTGGACCGTCTCCGCCCCGCCCGCCGCGGCCTGCCGGGCGAGCTCGGCGTGGGACCACCGCTGCTGGAAGTGGAAGTCCGTGAGGACGTGGAGGCGGCCGACGGGCGGGGTGGGGGTCATCGGGTCAAGATCGCGTGCCCTCCGCCGTCCAGGGCGGCCGCCCCGCCCGCGGCGGGTGTATCTAGCGGACCGCTCCTCTGACGCCTATGCCCCAGCCGCTCCGCGTGCTCGTCGTCGACGACGAGACCGACGTCCAGTTTCTGTTCACGCAGAAGTTCCGGCGCGAGGTGCGCCAGGGGCTCCTCGAGCTCGTGTTCGCCGAGAGCGGCGAGGAGGCCCTGGAGAAGCTCCGGGGCGGGGAGGCCGCCGACGTCGTCGTCCTGCTCTCGGACATCAACATGCCGGGGATGAGCGGGCTCGACCTGCTCGCCGAAGTCCAGGGCGAGTTCCCCGACCTCGACGTCTACATGGTCACGGCCTACGACGACGGCGAGCTCAAGACGACGGCGCTCCAGGGCGGCGCGCGGGGCTACCTCACCAAGCCCATCGACTTTTCGACGCTGAAGGAGGAGGTGTTCGGGATCGAGTAACGAGCCGGCGGGCGGGGTGGAGGGGGCGGGCGGTGCGGCCTAGCCCCCGGCGCTCCTCGACCCCGACCTGCTGACGTACCGGCATGCTGTTTCTCGCCCTCGCGGTCGCCTGTAGCCTCTCGATCGCCGTCCTGCTCAAGGTGGCCGAGCGGCGCGACCTCGACCGGACCGCGCTCCTGACGGCCAACTACGCGGCCGCCGCGGCGCTCGCGCTCGGCCTCCAGGGCGCCGCCCCGCCCGCGGCGCTGACGGCCGGGCTGGTTGGGCTCGGCGTGGTGCAGGGCGTGCTCTTTATCGCCGGGTTCTGGTTGTTCTCGCGGGCCATCCGCGACGCCGGCATGGGGCTCGCGGCGGGCGTCATGCGGCTGTCGGTCGTCGTCCCGTTTGTCGCGTCGTGGCTCGTGTGGGGCGAGGTGCCCCGCCCGCTCCAGCTCGTCGGGCTCGCGCTCTCGGGCGGGGCGTTCTTCCTCGTCGCCCGCCCCGCCGCCGAGCCGCCGGGAAAACTCGGCCCGCCCGCCCCGCCCGACGCGGACACTGGCCGCCCCGCCCCGCCCGCAGAGCGGATGGGGGCCGTCGCCGTGCTCGGTCTCCTGTTCGCGGCGGGCGGGGTGGTCGACGTCAACATGAAGCTGTTCCAGGAGTCGTTCGCCGGGCGCGTCGCGCCGGCCACGTTCCTGCTGTTCGTGTTCGGCGTGGCCTTCGCCGTCGGGCTCTCGGTCGTCGTGTGGACCGGCGTGCGGGCGGGGCGGTGGCCGCGCGGCGAGGTCCTGGGCTGGGGCGCCGTCTTGGGCATCGTGAACTACGGGTCGGCCGAGTTCCTGCTCCGCGCGCTCGACCAGCTGCCGGGGCCGGTCGCGTTCCCGGCCAACAGCGTGGCGATCGTGTTCGGGGCCGCCCTCATCGGCCGGTTCCTGTGGCACGAGCGGCTGTCGGCGGCCAACGTGGCCGGCATCGCCCTCGCCGGCGTGGCCCTCGTCCTGCTCGCGGGCTAGGGCGGGGTGGAGGAGAAGGGGCGGGGATGAGAAGAGGCGGGGGCGTGCTTCCTCCGTTCCTCTTCTCCTCGCCCCGCCCCGCCCGCGCGAACCCGGCCGCCGCGCCCTTCGTACGCCGCGCCATGCCCACCGACCCCGCCGCCCCGCCCGCCCGCCGCCGCCTCGCCGGGTTTGTGCTGGGCCTCGTGATCGCGGCGCTCGTCGCCGTCGTCGTGGCCCTCGGCGTCGCGCTCGGGCGGGGCGGGGGGATCGACGAGGAAGAGGTCGAGTCGGCCATGCTGTCGACGCTCCAGTCCGAGGCGTCCGAGGAGTTCCTGGTCACCGGCCGGCTCACGTCGAGCCTGTCGGGGTCAAGCGCGCGGCGGTGGAGGGTCCGCCTGCTCGACATCGAGACCGGGCGGGCCGAGGTCGGCATCCGCGTGCCGGCGACGATGACGTACGGGTTCTCGCTGACCGACCTCCGGCCCGGCGACATCGACTTCCAGGAGGGCGGGGTGGTCGAGGTCCGGCTCCCGCCGCTCTCCGTGTTCTCAGTCGAGCCCGAACTCGAGGAGGCCAGCGTCGACATCGACCTGAGCGGGCAGGCCCGGCTCACGCCGTCGCTCACCGAGCGGACGCTTGAGCAGACGCTCCGGCGCGTCCGCCCCGCCCTCCGCGAGCAGGCCGAGGGCCACCTGCAGACGTCGGACCAGCCGGCGCTGAACACGGCCCGGACGCTCTCGCGCATGCTCTCGACGCCGCTCGAAGCGGCCGGCGTCGACGTCGCCGGCGTCCGCTTCCGGTTCGTCGTCGCGCCGGGCGACACGCTCGACGTGTCCGGCGAAGGCCAGCGGCGGGCGGTGCCCGCCGAGACGCGATGAGGTGGCCGTGGTCCCGCCGCGCCGGCTCGCGGCCCGCCCGTGAGGTGCCGGCTTACGTCGACACGCCCGGCGGCATCGTCGCCGCCGACGGCACGCGGTTCCACACGACCGAGCCGCTCCTGCGCGAGTACGCGGGCGGGGTGATCGACGCCGTCGGCCTCGACGTGCTCGTGCGGCGGACGGGCGTGTGGCTGCGGTCGCCGCAGACGCTGGCCGTGTGGGTGCTCCCGGCGCTGCTCGCCGTCGTGCCGTGGTGGTTCGCGCTCTCGCTCGCGCTCGCCCTCTACGCCTCGTGGACCGTCGCGGCCCCGGGCCTCGTCTTTCCTGGGCTCGCGCGCGCGGCGGCCGTGCTGGAGCACCCCGTCGTGCAGGGGCTCGTCTACGTGGGCGCCCTCAGCGCGTTCGCCGCCGCGGGCCACTTTGCCGCCGTGTGGACCGGCGTAGCCGGGTTCGTCGCGCTCCGGCTGGGGCTCGTGGGCGCCGCTGTCCGCCCCGCCCTCGCCGGCGTCGTGGACGCGCTCTACCCGCTGCCGCCGGCCGACCAGACGCTCCGCGCGTTCATCATCCGCGAGGGGCTCCGCCGCGGCGTGACGCTGCCGGGCATCGGCGAGGTCGAGCGCCGGGTCCGCAACTTCTGGGGCCGCGGGGAAGACTAACGGCCGGCGGCGCGGGCGGGGTGGCGCGAAGCGGCGTCTCGAAGCGGCCCGGGCGCCGCCCCGCCCGCGGCTGTCTTCGCCCCCGCTTCGCTGCGTGCGGGGGCGGGGCGGGGTAACTTCGCCCCTCGCCCTGCCCACGGCGCGTTCCGGGGAGACATCCCGGCCCGGCGCGGGCATACACCTTTTGTATCCCACAGGGACCCCTATGGCAGACGACGCCTCCAGCGCCAACGCGGCGCCCATGTACGAGTTGATGTACGTCATCAACCCGGTCCTCAACGAGGAGCAGACGAAGGACATCGTCCAGCGCGTGACGGCCTACCTCTCCGACAACGGCGCCGTCGTGGCCGGCGTCGACGAGCGCGGGAGCCAGCGGCTGGCGTACCCCATCGAGAAAAAGCGGAACGGCTACTACGTCGTCGTCTACTTCCGCCTCGCCGACGGCACCGCGCTCCCCAAGGTCGACCGCGCGCTCCGGATCAACGACGACATCATGCGCCACCTCGTGCTCCGCTACGACGCGAAGATGGAGCGGTACTACAACGAGCAGAAGGGCGGCGCCGTGGCCGCCGCCGCCTAGCCCCCTACCGACATGGCAGACGACCAGACGAACGCCGCCGACGGCGCCCCCGCGACCGACGGCAACCCCGCGCAGGACCCCGCGACCGGCGGCGCCCCCGCCGTCGAGACCACGCAGCTCCCCGAGACCGAGGTGAGCACGGCCCTCGAGGGCGCCTCCGTGCCGACCTCGGCCGAGGAGCCCACGGCCGTCGAGCAGGCGGCCCAGCAGATGGGCGCCGAGCCGGCGCCGCGCGCCGTCTCGCCCGAGGTGGCCGCCCGCCTCGTGGCCGCCTCGAACCCCGACGACCTCCAGCGCATCGCCGCGCCGGGCTCCGAGGGGACCAAGATGGTGTGCCCGTTCAAGTCCGCCGGGATCGAGTACATCGACTACAAGGACACCGAGACCCTCAAGCGCTACGTGAACGAGCAGGGCAAGCTGCTCCCGCGCCGCATGACCGGCGTCTCGGCCAAGTTCCAGCGCCAGCTCACGACGGCCGTCAAGCGCGCCCGCATCGTCGCGCTGCTCCCGTTCGCCGCCGACAACGTCAAGTAGCGGCGGGCGGGGCGGCCGACGAAACGCGCCGCCCCGCCCCCGCCAGCCTCCCCACCCCATGAAAGTCATCCTCACGGAGGACCACGACACGCTCGGCATCAAGGGCGACCTCGTGGACGTCAAGCCCGGCTACGGCCAGAACTTCCTCATCCCGCGCCAGCTCGCCGTCGTCGCCACCAAGAGCGCGACGAAGCGGTACGCCGAGGAGCGCCGCCAGTCGGCCCACAAGGTCGAGGCCCAGCGCGAGCAGGCCGAGAAGCTGGCCCAGCGCCTCGACGGCACCGAGATCGTCATCCCCGTCCAGACGGGCGAGGACAACCGGATCTTCGGGACGATCACGACCCAGCAGGTCGTCGACGAGCTGAAGGAGCAGGGGTTCGACATCGACCGCCGCAAGGTGACGCTGTCGGAGGACCCCCGCGTGACCGGCGTCTACCCGGCGACGGTCCGGCTCCACCAGGACGTCTCGGCCAAGGTCACGGTCAACGTCGTCGCCAACCAGGACTCGCTCTAGCGCGTCCTCGGCGTAGTCCAGCGCGGGGCGCCTCTCCGGGGGCGCCCCGCGCTGCGTAAGGCACGGCCCGCGCCGCGCGTTCGTTGAGGGGCCACCCCGCCCCGGCGGACAGCCCGTCTCTGCGCCCCCCGTTTCCCCTCCCGCTATGCGCGCCCTCCTGACCGCCTGCGCCCTCGCGCTCGTCACCCTCGCCGCGCCGGCCAGCGCGCAGGGCCGGCTCGGCGCCCCCGTCCGCACGCAGGACGTGGTCGACTGGAGCGTCCGCGTGCAGCAGGCCGAGCGGGGCGGGGAGGCCCGCGTCGTGCTCGATGCCGAGATCGAGCCCGGCTGGCGGCTCTACGCCGTCGACTCGCCGGTCGGGCGGCCGCTCGCCGTCACCGTCGGCGCGCTGCCGGCGGGCGTCGAGGCCGCCCCGCTCCGCCAGGCCCGCCCGCAGGAGGGGTACGACGAGGCGTTCGGGAGCGACTACACGTACTTCGCCGGGCGCGGCCGGATTGTGCAGCCGCTCCGCCTGAGCGCGACCGCCGCGCGCGGTCGGCACGAGGTCCGCGGCGCGGTGCTCTACGCCGTCTGTGACGACTCGATCTGCCTGCCGCCGGCGCGCGCCGCGTTCCGCGTGCCGCTCCAGGTCCGGTAGCGACGCGCGGGCGGGGCGGCTAGCGGGCGCTGCCCCGGACCTCGGCCGTGCCGACGGCGCTGTCGGAGCGCAGGACGAACCGCCACGGGCCCGGGGCGGGGCGGAGCGCACGGTGCCGGGCGGCCGTGTCGCCGCGTGTGACCGCCCCGCCCCAGACCTCGGCGCCGTCAGGGTCGAGGAGCGCCCACGCGGTCCGGCCGCGCACGACGGCGAGGCTCAGGACGACGTCCAGCGTGTCCGCCCCGCCCGGCACGCTGAGCGTGTCGGTGAGGAGCGGGCGGCGGGAGAGGACCGCGCGGTCGATCTCGTAGCGGGCGGGGAGGTCGGGCGGTCCGCACCCGGCGACGACGAGGGCGGCGAGCGCGAGGGCGGGGCGGAGGATCGGCACCGGGCAGAGGCAGGGGGCCGGCGTCGGACGCCGGGCGGGGCGGCGCCGGTCCCGCTCTGGGCTGGGACCTCGGCGGCGGCGGCGGCGTAGCCCGCGCCCCCGAATCCCCCCGCCCCGCCCGTGCCTGCCGCCCCGCTCGACGTCCTTGCCCTCGCCGCCCACCCCGACGACGTCGAGCTCTGCGCCGGCGGCACGATGTGCGTGCTCGCCGATCAGGGCTACCGGACCGGCATCGTCGACTTTACGCGCGGCGAGCTGGGCACGCGGGGGACGCCCGAGGAGCGGGACGCCGAGGCCGCCGCCTCCGCCGAGATCCTGGGCCTCGCCGCCCGCGACAACCTGGGCCTCCCCGACGGCGACATCCAGAACACGCGCGAGAACCAGCTCCGCGTGATCCGGGCCGTCCGCCGGTACCGCCCGCACGTCGTGCTGACCACGGCCGAGACCGTCCGCCACCCCGACCACGGCGACGCCACGCGCCTCAGCGTCGACGCCCTGTTCTACTCCGGCCTCGCCAAGATCGAGACGACAGACGACGACGGCGCCCCGCAGGAGCCGTGGCGCCCGCACCACGTCCTCCACTACATGCAGGCGCTCGACTTCGAGCCCACGTTCGTCGTCGACGTGTCGGACGTGTGGGAGCGGCGGATGGAGGCGCTGCTCGCGTTCAGGAGCCAGTTCTACCAGCCCGGCGGCGAGGGCGCGGACGACGGGCCGCAGACCTACATCTCGAACCCCGGCTTCCTGGAGTGGGTCGAGGCCCGGGCGCGCGTTTACGGCTACCGCATCGGGGCGACCTACGGCGAGCCGCTCCTCTACCGCCACGGCCCGGTCGGCGTGACGGACCTCATGGCGACCCTGGGCCGCGAGCGCCCGTTCCGGTAGGACCGCCCCGCCCGCCCCGCCCGAGTTGAGCGGGGCGGGAGAGGACGTGGCGGAGCGCGGGCGGGGCGGCACCGCCCGCGCCGGCCCGCGTTCCACGCCCGATGCCGACGCTCCCCCCGCACGCCGCCCTCGCCGCCGCCCTCCGCGCGCGGCTCGCCGCCCCGCTCCCCGGGCACGCCGCGCACGCCGAGATGGCCCCGTTCCCGGCCCGCGCGACGGCCGAGACGCTTTCGACCGAGCGCAACGAGGGCCGCCCCGCCGCCACGCTCGTCCTGCTCTACCCCGGCGCGGGCGGGGCGGCGTCGGTCGTGCTCACGGTGCGCCAGGCGTCGCTGTCGTCGCACGGCGGGCAGGTGTCGCTCCCGGGCGGCTCGCTCGACGCCGGCGAGACGCCGGAGGACGCCGCCCGCCGTGAGGCGTGGGAGGAGGTCGGCGTCGACCCCGCCGCGCCCGATGTGCTCGGGCGGCTCACGCCGCTCTACATCCCGCCCTCGCGGTTTTCCGTCTGGCCCGTCGTCGCGTCGGTCGACGCGCGGCCGCCGTTCCGGGCGCACGAGGCCGAGGTCGCCGCGCTCGTCGAGGCGCCGGTGGCCGCGTTCCTCGACCCGACGCTCCGGCGTCGGTCGCGGCGGGACGCCCCGCTCGGGACGTTCGAGGTCCCGTTCTTCGATGTCGGCGGCCTCGAAGTGTGGGGGGCGACGGCCATGATGATGGCCGAGTTTGCGGCCGTCGTCCGCGAGGCAATCGAGGCGTGAGCCGCCCCGCCCCGCCCCGCCCCGCTCTCGCCGCGCGGGCGGGGTGGGGCTACGCGTCGAGGTACCGCCCGGCGAAGTGGGCCGGCGTTAGGACGGGGACGCCGCCGTGCGCGGCGGGGAAGTCGCGCGTGTTGCCGGTGACGACGCAATCGGCCCGGCCGTCGACGGCGAGCTCGAGGAAGCGGTCGTCGTCGGGGTCGGCGCAGACGGCCAGCCGCGTGGTGACGGCGACGAGCTCGGCGGCGTCCGTGATCTGAAGGGTGAACAGCTCCCGCCCCTCAGGGCGGAGGTAGCGGTCGAACTTCTTCCTCTGGATAAACCGGGACGAGAACTCAGCGAGCGTCTTCGTCGAGGCGAGGAGCCGCCCATGATCGATGATCCAATCGACCACGCGGGGGGGTACTCGGCTGGATGAGACCGGCGCTGATGAGGACGTTGGTGTCGACGACGCAGCGCGGGCGGCTACTCATCGTCGTCGAAGTCCCCCCGCAGCAGCGCCT
>NZ_JAVRHT010000040.1:0-30621 GCF_031846415.1 Rubrivirga litoralis
GCCCGCTGTGCCGGGGGTGGGGCGGGTGCCGTAGCGCCGTTGCATGCAACGGCGTAGCGCGGCCGGGCGGGGCGGCCACGGGCGGGGCAGCACCGTTCTCAGACCGCCCCGCCCGCGTGACGCGGCGGGCGCGCCGCTCTGAAATCAGCCACCCCGCCCCACTGATCCTACTGAACCACTGATCTTCTACTGACCGACTGCCCCCCCGCCCTTCCGCAGCAGGTTGCCCGTCACCGTCAGGCCGGGGCCGAAGGCGACGGAGCCGACGAGGGCGCCGGCCGGCACGTCGTCGTCCTGGAGCACGCGGTCCCAGATGTGGGGGAGCGTCGTCGACGACATGTTGCCGCGCTCGCGGAGCACGCCCTGGCTGTGGCGGACGCGGTCCTCGCCGACGCCGAGCGCCTCGGCCGTGCTCTCGATCACACGCGGGCCGCCGGGGTGGACGGCCAGCACGTCGAGGTCGTCTACCTCCAGCCCGTTCCGCGCCAGGAATGCCCCGAACGCGCCGGCGACGTGGGCGCGGATGTGGGCCGGCACCTCGCGGCTCAGCGTCATCGCGAACCCGCCGTCGGCCGGCCGCCACGTCATCTCGTCGAGCGTATCGGGGAGGATGGCCTCGAAGTGGTCGAGGAGCGCGAAGTGCGGCCCGGGCGGGGGCTGGACCGTCACGTCGAGCCGAGCCGCGCCGTCGGCGAACAGGACCTGCTGCACGATCCGGTCCGGGTCCGTCGTGGCGGGGTGGTGGTGGAGCGTGCACACCTCGACGAGGAGCACCGACGTCCGCGCGTCCGCCCCGCCCAGGGCCGCCCCGCCCGGCTCGTCGCCCGCGGCGACGGCGCGGGCGGCCGTGGCCGTGGCGAGGTCGGCGGCGGTCGCGAGGGCGGGGAGGGCCGCGTAGCACCCCATGTGGCCCACGCTCAGGAGCCGCGTCCGGTCGGCCCAGCCGCGCGCGGCGACGAGGCGCTGGACGGCGCTCGGGCTGTCGTAGCCCGTGCAGCTCACCTGGAGGAGCGCGTCGGGCGGCTCGGCGTCGCCGGCGAACGCGTCGTGCGCGATCGCCTCGGCGGTCTCCGCGAACACGGCCATCCGCGCGTCGAGCGACGCCCGGTACCACGGGGCCGCCCCGCCCCCGACCTGCCCGTCGCCGCTGGGCGGGGCGGCGTGGACCCGCATCCGGTCCCAATCCTGGTGCGCGTAGTCCTCGAGCGCCGTCCGCCGCGTGTCGATCGCGCTCCGCCGGCCGAGCAGGTCGTAGAGCCGGAGCGCCCGGTCGAGGTCCGGGACCGGCGCGGTCTCGGCCACGCGCTGAAGAGCCGCCTTCATCCAGGCCACGCCGTCCTCCTGGCGGAGGAGGTGTCCGAACGCGAGGGGGCGGGCAGTGAGGTAAGCGCGGGGGGCCACGGGCGGGGAGGTGTAAGAGGGTTTAGTCGATACTTATCGGGGTCCGCCGCGGGTCCTAGCGCCCGCACATCTCAGGCGATGCCCCGGGCGCGGCCGCCGCCCCGCCCAGGGGAGACCGGGTGAAGGCGCCTGCGCGCCCGGGCGGGGCGGCACCCCGGCGCCCGTCGCGGGTTCGGCCCTGTAGCTTCCGCCACCCCGCCCCCGCGCCCGCCCATGTCCGACTACGCCCACCCCGAGGTCCTCGTCTCCACCGACTGGGTCGCGAACCACCTCGCCGACACCGAGAACGTCCGCGTGATCGAGTCCAACGAGGACGTCCTGCTCTACGCGACGGGCCACCTCCACAACGCCGTCCACGTCGACTGGCAGACGGACCTCCAGGACGAGGAGGTCCGCGACTACATCAGCCAGAAGCAGTTCGAGCGGCTGTGCTCGAAGCTCGGCATCCGCCCCGACACGACGGTCGTGTTCTACGGCGACAAGTCGAACTGGTGGGCCTGCTACGCCTTCTGGACGTTCACCATGTTCGGCCACAAGGACTGCCGGGTCATGGACGGCGGCCGGGCCAAGTGGGAGGCCGAGGGGCGCACGCTGACGACCGACGCCCCGGACTTCGAGAGCACGGACTACACCGTCGCCGCGCCGCAGCCGACGGTCCGCGCCTTCCGCGACGAGGTCCTCCGCCACATGGAGGACGGCGGGGCGATGGTCGACGTGCGCAGCCCGCAGGAGTTTATCGGCGAGGTCACGCACGCCCCGGGCAACCCGAACTCGGAGGCCGCCCTCCGCGGGGGCCACATCCCGGGCGCCTCGAACGTGCCGTGGAGCCGGGCCGCCGACGACGACGGCACGTTCAAGAGCCGCGAGGACCTGGAGGCCATCTACCTCGACGAACAGGGGCTGAGCCCCAAGGAGCCGACGATCGCCTACTGCCGCATCGGCGAGCGCTCCAGCCACACGTGGTTCGTGCTCCGCTACCTCCTCGGGTTCAAGAACGTCAAGAACTACGACGGCTCGTGGACCGAGTGGGGCAACCTCGTCGGCGCGCCGATCGAGAAGGGCGAGCCCGACGAGGGGGAGTAGAGGCCAGGGAATGGGGACTGGGAAATAGAGTCTCCGTTTCGACCACCCCGCCCGCTCTGCCCGTTCCTGTTTCCCGTTTCCTAGTTCCCTGCAGTTGATGAACGCCCGCCTCCAGGAGATCGCCGACGAGTTGGCCTCCGTCCCGCCCGAGATGCAGGTCGAGCTCCTGCTCGAACACGCCCGGCAGTTCCCGCCGCTCCCCGAGAAGTACCAGGCGGCCCGCGACGCCGGGCTCGGCCGGGTGCACGAGTGCCAAGCCGAGGTCTACTTTTTCCCCGAGGTCGAACCCGACGCCGAGGGCGGGGCGGTCCGCATCCACGCCGACATTCCGGGCCACGCGCCGACGCAGCGGGCGCTCGTCGGCATCCTGATGGAGGCGTACGACGGGGCGCCACCGGCTGAGGTCGCCGCCATCCCCGGCGACCTCCTCCGGCAGCTGGGCGTGGCGAAGCTGCTCGGCGTGCAGCGGCAGCGCGGGTTCGCCGGCGTCCTCGCCCGGCTCAAGCACGGGGTCGCCGAAGCGGCCGCCGACCCAGACGGCGACGCCTCGGGCGGGGTGGAAGCGTGACCCTCGGCCTCCGCCCCGCCCCGCCCCACGACGTTTCGCTCCGCCCCACCCCGCCCCGCCCGCTCTGGCGGGGCGGGGTGGCCGCATTCGCCTCCCTGCTGGCCGTCGCGCTCGGCGCGTGCGGCTCGCCCCGCCCGCTCGCCCTGGAGGAGCGGCCGGCGGACCGCGTGGTCGTGCCCACATCGTCGGTCCACTACCGCGACTACGACACGGCGGACGACCTCGCGGCGGCGCTCCGGTGGCGGCCCGGGGCGCCGGTCCTGGTCAGCGCGCACCGCGGCGCTCCGCCCCACGGGCTCCCCGAGAACTCGCTCGCCACGTTCGAGCACGCGCTCAACTTCGCGCCGGCCCTCATCGAAACCGACGTCCGGCGGACGGCCGACGGCGTCCTTGTGCTCATGCACGACGAGACGCTCGACCGGACGACGACTGGGACGGGCCGCGTCGACGAGACCTCGTTCGAGGCGATCCGCTCGCTCCGGCTCGTGACCGAGGACAGCCTCGTCACCTCGTTCCGCGTGCCGACACTCGCCGAGGCGCTGGCGTGGGCTGAAGCCCGGACGGTCCTGCTCCTCGACGTCAAATCGGACGTGCCGTACGAGGAGCTGGTCGCCGAAGTCGAGCGGCTGGAAGCGGCCGACCAGTCCGCCGTCATCGTGTACTCGCTGGAGGACCACCTCCGGCTCTACGCCCTCGACCCCGACCTCGTCGTGTCGAGCACGGCCGAGACCGTCGCCGCCGCCGACGCGCTCCTCGCTTCGGACGTCGACCTGAGCCGCGTGGTGGCGTGGACCGGCGTCGGCCCGCCCGACGCCGACGTGGTCGCGCGGCTCCACGCGGCCGGCATCCGCGCCCAGGCCGGCGCCTACGGGGCGATCGACGACGAGGCCGCCGCGACCGCGACGGCGGAGCCCTACGACGCCCTCCTCGTCACCGGCGTCGACGTGATCGGGACCGACGAGGTGGCCGCCGCCGCCCTCGCCGCGCGCCGAGCCAACGCAAACCGCCCCGCCCCGTCGCCCCGCCCGTAGGCGAGGGCGGGGCGGTCAGCGCTACGGCTCGATCAGCCGCGTGAGCAGCGCCCGCAGCGCGCCCTCGTGCCCCGGCCGCAGCGGCACGGCACCGACACCGAGCGCGTCCAGGCTCGTCCACAGCCGCGACGTGCGGAACGCGGGGTCGTCGTCGCCCGGAAAAAGCGCCGCGGCGAGGTCGACGACGCCGGCCTCCCCGCCCGGCCCGACGATGGCGTCGCGGTAGCGGTGGAGCGTGCCGAGCGCGTCCTCGGGCGGCCCGGCGGCGCCGTGGCGGCGGCGGTAGCCGGCCGCGTCGTCGCGGCGGTACTTGGCGTCGAGCACGACGCGGCGCGTCGGCCGCCCCGCCCGGTTGCGGTCGGCCGGATTGCGGCCCGCTTGGCGCACGGTCAGCCACAGGTCCGGCCGCTGGACGAGGAGCGCGGGCGGGGCGGGAAAGCGCGGCTGGTACCGGACCTCGACGGCCGCCGCCCCGCCCGCGAGCCCGACCGCCTGGTCCGGCCGCAGGCGGACGTCCGCGCCCTCGACGTCGACGGCCAGCCGGGGCGGGGCGGAGAGTCCGAGCACAGCGGCGGCGGTGCGCACGACGACGAGCGCCGCCCACGTCTCGTAGAGGACGGCGAGGTCCTGCGTCGCCACGTCGAGGCCGCCGCTCTGGAGGTCGAGGCCGCGCTCGGCGGCGCGGAGGGCGTCGTAGGCCGCGGCGTAGGCGGGGCGGCGGCGGAGCACGAGCGGCGGCACCGCAGGCGCACGTCCCGCCCCACCCAGCACGGGCCGCGCGCGGACGCGGCGCAGGCGCGCCTCCAACCCTGCGATCTCGCGGCGCACGGACTCGCGCCGCGCCGTCGGGCGCCGCCGCACCTCGTCCGCCGCGAGCGCGCCCAGCCGCGAGACCAGGCGGTCGAGCGCCGCCCCGATCCAGCGGTGGGCCGCCGTGTCGTCCGTGAGCCGGGCGGGGCGGCCGGGGAGGACGCCCGCCATCCCGCCCCGGCGCGCGGCGGACCGCGTCTCGGGCGACGCCCGCCGCAGCCGGTCGGCGCGGACGGCGCGGGCGGGGCGGACCGTCTCCAGCGCCGGCCGCCGGTCGATCTCAGCGACGGCGTCCTCCAGCGCCCCGACCGACGCGGCGAGCGCGGCGAGCCACACGGGCGGGGCGGGGCGGCCCTCGCGGGCGCCGCCGGCGAGCGTGGCCGGACGCAGCGAGGCCACCGACAGCCCGGCCGCCGCCGCCTCGACGTCCGCGCGCATGGCCTCGACGTCGGAGAGCGGCAGCTTGGTCGGGGCGACCGTCACCTCCAACTCGACCTCGGGCCGCCCGCCGGCGCGGACGACGAACCGCGCCCTCCCCGCCTGCGACCCGAACCGGACGCGTCCATGCACCACGCGCCCGCCGTCGGCCGCGACGAGGCCGCCCACGACGACCGGGTCCCGGTGCTCCAGCGACACCGGCTCGCCGGACAGGCTCTGGACGAGGACGGCGTAGCTGGTTTCCTCCTCCAGCACCACGTCCCGCTCGTCGGACGCGGCCGCCCCGCCCGCATCCAGCCGGAGCCCCGCCCCGAGCGCCCGCGCCACGAGCGGGGCGGGGCGGCCGGCGTCCGACGCGGAGCCCCGGGCGGGGCGGGGCGGGCCGCTCCACGTCAGGCGGAGGGCGGCGGTCTCGATGGTGAAGAGTGTTTGCACAGCGGCCGTATGCTAGCGCCTCCCCACCTCGCCCTTTGGGTCCGCTCGTGGAGCCGACTGTGGAGCCGTTCGTCCTCCGTCTCACGCTCGACGACGGGCGCCCGGTGGCGCTGCGCCCGGTCGTGCCCGAAGACCGGGAGCGGCTGGCGCAGGGGTTCGCGGAGCTGTCCGAGGAGTCGCGGCGGCTCCGGTTTCTGGGCTCGGTCTCGACGCTCAGCGACGCCGCCCTCCGCTACCTCACCGAGGTCGACCACGTCGACCACGTCGCGTGGGGCGCCCTCGACCTCACCGACCCCGACGCGCCCGGCTTCGGCGTCGGCCGGTGGATCCGGCTGCAGAGCGAGCCCGACGTGGCCGAGTTCTCGGTCACCGTCCTCGACACGGCGCAGGGGCTGGGCGTGGGCAAGCTGCTCCTGGCTGTCCTCGCCGTCGCCGCCGAGCCGCTCGGCGTGCGCACGCTTCGGGGCCTCGTCGGCCGCGAGAACGACCGGATGACGACCTGGCTCCGCCGCCTCGGCGCGACGACGCGCAGCGACGGGCAAGACCTCGTCATGGACGTCCCGGTCCCCGTCGACGCCGCCCACAGCCGCTCTGCCGCCACCTTTACCCAGACGTGCGGGGCGATCCGGAATGCGAGGGGTGGGGAAACAGGAAAGGGGAAATAGGCAAGAGGGAAAAGGCTCCTCTGGCTCCTATTCCCCATTTCCCGCGTTTCACGCCCAGAACGAGGCGACGCCGTCGTCGAGCGCGCCCTCGGCGACGCGGGCGAGGCGCGCGGCCGTGCGCGGGAAGCGGGCGCCGTCGAGCGACGTGGGCCGTCCCGCCCCCGCCCACCCGTCGACGAGGTCCCGGGCGGGGCGGTCCGGCTCGCCGGCGGCCCAGGCCAGGAGCGCGTAGACGGCGGCGCGGGCCGGCACGCGGGCGCCGTCGATGCGCGGGAGGACCTTGGTGAGCAGCGCCACGTCGACCGCGTCCACCCCGCCCCCTTCGTCGGTGCGGAAGGCGCCCGGCGTCTCGCCCGCGTGGACGACGAACAGGGCCGCCTCGTCGCGCGCCCGGTAGCCGACGCCCAGCCCGGCTGGGTCCAGGATCGCGCTCGCCTCGGAGACCGCCGCGACCGTCTGCCGCACGGCCTCCCGCTCGTCCGCGTCCAGCGCCGCCCCGCCCAGACGGACGGCCCGGGGCGTCCACGCCGACGCCGGCCATGCTTCGGCTGCGGGCGGGGCGGGCGGGGCGGCGTCCCAGGCGGCGAGGTCGCGGGCGGCCAACTCGATCACGAACGCCCGGTCGAGCACCTTCCGGCTGAATGCGTGCGCGCTCTCGTCCACGTTCACCGTCCCCACGAGGGCGAGGTTGGGCGGCAGACGGACGGCCTGCCACGCGGCCTCTTCGACGTCCAGTTGGTCCGTGAGGAGCGGGGCGCTCTCCCACCCGCCCGGCGCGGGGCGGCGGTCCTCGACGCGCGACAGGACCTCGGCGAGGTAGTGCTCGGGGCGCCCCAGGTTCATCTCGTCCAGCACGAGCGTCCAGAAGCGGGCGGGGTGGCTAGACGCCTGCCGCGCCGCGCGCAGGACGGCGCCCGGGCGGAAGCGGCCGGCCAGGTCGGTGTACCCCATCGTCTCGCCCGGGTCCGTCCAGTCCGGGCGGACCGGGACCACGACGGCCGCCCCGCCCGTGGCCTCGGCGACGAGGGCGGGGAGGCGGCTTTTGCCCACGCCCGTCACGCCGGCCAGGAGCACGAGCGGCTTGGTGCGGAGCGCCGTCACGTAGGCGGCCACCTCCCACGGAGCGAAAACGAACCCGCGCGCAGCGAGCGCCTCGATCAGCCGCTCGGTCGCCTCGGCGCGGTCGAAGCCCCGGGGCGCGACGTAGCCGACGCCGGGCTCCGCGACCACCCCGCCCCGCTCGGTCTGGGCGGGCGGGGCGGCGCTCTCCGGCCGGTCGCCCTCAGGCGGCGCGGCGGGGCGGGGCGGGGCGGCGTCGCGCGCCTCGCGGACGGCTTCGACGGCGGCCATGAGCGCCTCGGGGTCGGCCCCAGCGCGGGCGCGGACGACGAACTCCAGCACCTTCCCGTCGATGGGCGGCAGCCGGTGGAGCACGCGCTGCACGACGCGCCGGAAGCGGGCCTCGGGCCGCACGTCGGCGTACTGGTCGAGCACGCGGAGGTCGCGGGCGAACCCGTCGTACGGCACCCACGCCTCCTCGGGCAGCACCACGACCGGCCGCACGCGGACCCGGTGCGGCGCGTGGCGCCCGGGCACGAGCGCCGTCGCGTCCTCGAACGGCCGGCCGACGACCTCAAACTGACCGGCGATCACGCGGCTGCCGGGGACGTAGGCGAACACGTGGTCGCCGGGGCAGACCTCGTCGAGCCGCTTCCGCCCCTGCTGCCGGAGCGCGAACGTCTGCGTCCGCACGACGGCGGGGTACAGGTCGGGCGGGACGGACCAGAGCCAGTAGGTCACTGCGCCTCGACCCAGGCGGCCACGTCGGCGACGAACGCTTCCGCATCCGCCACGGCCTCCCGGGCCGCGTCGGCCCCGACTTCTCGGCCGACGTGGTAGTCCGCGTCGTTCCGCAGCCTCGCCAACTCGTCGAGCGTCCGGGAGTGGCGCTTCTCGAACGGACCGCCCTGCACGAACAGGGCGCCGAACCGCGTACGAACGCCGGCGTGCGTCTTCGGGCGCTCCCCCCTCGCAGCCAGCGCTGCCACAGCCGCGTGGAAGACGGCGTAGTACGCCCGGGACGCCGCGTGCCGAGAGAAGCCGCCGTCGCGGTCTCTCCGGGCCACTACCAGGTCGTCGTGCGCGAGGGCGAGGAGGTCAGGGACAGAGCCGGTCATGCGGGGAGCGGCAGGGCGTCCTCACGGACGTTCTGGATGAATGACCAATTTCGCTCGTACAGCGCCTCGTCCACGACGACGATCGAGAGCGCCGGACCAAACTCGAACATGAGGTCGACGGAGATGTCCGAGAGCGGCTTCCCCTCCTCCCACGCGTCGACCTCCCCGCCCAGCACGACCAGCACGTCCACGTCGGACTCCTCGGTCGCCTCGCCGCGGGCGTACGACCCGAACAGGACGGCTCGGACGAGGCGGTCGCCGTAGTGCGCCTCCAGCCGCCGACGGAGGGCGGGGAGGAATCCGTCAGGGAGCGTCGCAGGCACGGGCGGGCGGGGCGGTCGGAACGGCGGGCGGGGCTCCAACTTACACGGCTCGTCTGACGCACGGTTGTCAGCCGGGGCCGCTACGTTCCCCGGCTGCCCCCACCCCGCCCCGCCCTCATGGCCACGATCCAGCGCATCCGCTCGCCGTTCACGCTCGACACGGCGTTCACGCCGATGGGCGACCAGCCCCGCGCCATCGAGGAGCTGACCGAGGGCGTCTTCCGCGGCGACCCCTACCAGACGCTGCTCGGGGCCACGGGCACGGGCAAAACGTTCACGGCCGCCAACGTCATCCGCAACGTCGGGAAACCGACGCTCGTGATCTCGCACAACAAGACGCTCGCGGCCCAGCTCTACGCCGAGTTCCGGACGTTCTTCCCGGACAACGCCGTCGAGTTCTTCATCTCCTACTACGACTACTACCAGCCCGAGGCCTACATCGTCTCGTCCGACACGTACATCGAGAAGGACATGGCGATCAACGAGGAGATCGACCGACTGAGGCTGCGGGCGACGTCGGCGCTCGTGAGCGGGCGGAAGGACGTGGTGATCGTGGCGTCCGTGTCGTGCATCTACGGGCTGGGCAACCCGGACGAGTACAAAAAGCAGCTCGTCCAGGTCACGCCGGGGCAGGAGACCGATCGCGACGAGCTGCTCTTGAAGCTCGTCAACATCTTCTACAACCGGAACGACGTCGACTTTACGCCCGGCACGTTCCGCGTGCGCGGCGACGTGGTCGAGGTGTTCCCGGCCTACTTCGAGGACCAGGCCTACCGCATCGTGTTCTGGGGCGACGAGGTCGAGCGGATCGCCCGGATCAACCCGCTCACCGGCGACGAGCTGGCGCTGGAGTCGGACACGCTCACGATCTACCCGGCCAAGCACTTCGTGACGCCGAAGGACCAGGTCGACCGGGCCATCGCGGGCATCGAGGAGGAGCTCCGGTGGCGGCTCGCGATCCTCCGCAACGAGGGCAACATGATCGCGGCGCAGCGGATCGAGCAGCGGACGCTGTTCGACATCGAGATGATCAAGGAGATCGGGTACTGCTCGGGGATCGAGAACTACAGCCGCCACATGGACGGCCGCGAGCCGGGCACCCGGCCGTACTGCCTGCTCGACTACTTCGAAAAAAACCACGGCGAGGACTGGCAGATGGTCATCGACGAGAGCCACGTGACGATCCCCCAGGTCCGCGGGATGTACAACGGCGACCGCGCGCGCAAGCTGAACCTCGTCGAGCACGGGTTCCGGCTGCCGTCGGCGATGGACAACCGGCCGCTCACGTTCGAGGAGTTCGAGCGCTTCCACCACAACGTGACCTTCGTGAGCGCGACGCCGGCCGACTACGAGCTCGAGCAGTCGGGCGGGGTGGTGGTCGAGCAGATCATCCGCCCGACGGGCATCCTGGACCCGGTCGTCGAGGTCCGGCCGGTGGAGGGCCAGATCGACGACCTGCTGGGCGAGATCCGCGACCGCGTCAAGGCCGGCGGGCGCGTGCTCGTGACCACGCTCACGAAGCGGATGGCCGAGGACCTGACCGACTACCTCGACAGCTTCGGCGTCCGCGTGCGCTACCTCCACTCGGACATCGACGCGCTGGAGCGGGTCGACATCCTGCGCGACCTGCGGCTGGGCGAGTTCGACGTGCTCGTCGGGATCAACCTGCTCCGCGAGGGGCTCGACCTGCCCGAAGTAAACCTCGTCGCGATCCTGGACGCGGACAAAGAGGGATTCCTGCGGTCCGAGCGCTCGCTCATCCAGACGGCGGGGCGGGCGGCCCGGAACGCCGAGTCCGTCGTGGTCCTATACGCCGACCGCGTGACGGACTCGATGGCGCGCATGATGGAGGAGACCGAGCGCCGCCGCGAGATCCAGGCGGCGTACAACGAGGAGCACGGGGTCACGCCGACGACCGTCACCAAGTCCATCGACGAGGTCCGCCGCGGGACAGCGATCGCCGACCACAAGGCGGAGCAGGACGAGCGCCGCGCCAAGCAGGCGACGACCTACTACAGCGGCCCAGACCAGCTCCCGAAGGTGGCCGACCCGGTCGTGAAGTACCTGACGGACGACCAGAAGCGGGACCTCGTCGCGCAGCTGACGCGCGAGATGGACGAGGCGGCCGAGAACCTGGAGTTCGAGAAGGCCGCCGAGCTCCGGGACTCCGTCGCCCAGATCGAGGCCACGCTCGCCGCCTGACCACCCCGCCCGCGCCCGTAGGGGCGGGGCGGCAGAGGGATCGGGGCGGGGTGGTCCCGACCTGAGCGCCCCCCCGCCCCGAGCGCCCCCGCGAAGACCGGGGGAACACGGGCGGGGCGGCTTGGGCGGACCCGCCCCGCCCGCGTACCTTTTCGGTTCTGACTCCGCGCCCCCGACCGATGAAGACCGACATCCACCCCGACTACACGTTCGTCACCGTCACGCTCGCGGACGGGTCCGAGTTCACGACGCGCTCGACGATGGACCGCGACGAGCTCCGCTCCGAGGTCGACTCGTCGAACCACCCGTTCTACACGGGCAAGAAGACGATGGTCGACACGGCCGGCCGCGTCGAGAAGTTCATGCGCCGCTACGGGAAGGCCCAGGCCAAGACCATCGGCAACGACGACGAGGGCGCCGACAACGCCGAGGGCACCGTGACGACCGACGCCGGTCCGGCGACGACGCCCGCCGAGGAGACCCCGGCCGCGGCGTAGCGCCGCCGGCACGGACGACTGCGAACGGGGCGGGCTGCGCGATGCGGCCCGCCCCGTTTCTATGACCACCCCGCCCACCACGCGCGGGCGGGGCGGCGCTGCGAATGCGGACACCACGCGTGGTGTCCCTACGATTGATGGCGTGGCCGGGGCGGGGCGGGGCCTGCCCTGACCACCCCGCCCACAACGCGCGGGCGGGGCGGCTACGGCCGCAGGAGGACCTTGCCGCGGTTTTTGCGGTCCTCGATGTAGCGGTGCGCCTCGGCCGCCTCGTCGAACGAGAACACGCGGTCCACGTAGGGCCGGACGTGGCCGGCGTCGTAGAGCGAGAGCACGGCGCGCGCCCACCCCGCCACGCGCTCGCGGGCGTTCCACAGGTGGCCCACGTTGACGCCCATGACGCCCTCGTTTCGGCTCATGAGCCCGAGCGGGTTCGTCTTCACCCACGGCACGCCGAGGAGCATCTTGGCGAGGTCCACCTTGCTCCCGCCCGTCACCGACGAGATGCCGTAGACGAGGAGCCGGCCGCTCGGGGCCAGCGTCTTCAGGCTCCGGCCCCAGTGCTTCCCGCCGACGGCGTCGAGGACGAGGTCGACGCCCTCCCCGTCCGTCAGCCGCATGACCTCGTCGACGAAGTCGCGGTTGCGGTAGTCGATGGCGTGGGCGTAGCCCCGCTCGCGGACGTAGTCGTGCTTGCCCGGCGAGGCCGTCCCGTACAGCTCGGCACCGTAGGCCTTCCCGATGTCGGCGCACGCCGTCCCCACCCCGCCCGAAGCACCGTGGACGAGCACGCGGACGGGCCGCCCGCCCAGCTCGTCGGCCGGGCGCACGCTGCCCATGACGATCATCATCTGGAACGCCGTGAGGTAGTTGACCGGGATCGCCGCGCCCTCCTCGGCGCTCATGCCGTCGGGCCGGCGGAACGCGGCCACCTCGGGGACGGCCACCTTCGAGCCGTAGCCGCCGAAGCGCGTGAACGCCAGCACCGGGTCGCCCACGGCCAGCGACTCGACGCCCGCCCCGACGGCCGCGACGGTCCCCGCCACCTCGTAGCCGACGACGGCCGGGAGCGGCGGCGCGTCGGGGTAGAGCCCCTGCCGCGCCAGGATGTCCGCGAAGTTGATGCCGGCCGCCTCGACGTCGACGACCACCTCGCCCCGCCCCGCCCGCGGGTCAGGCGCCTCGCGGACGTCGAGGACGTCGGGCGGGCCGGCTTCGGGAATCCAGATCTGAGTCATGGGGAAGAGAGATGGAGGGACAAGGGATGTGAGGGATGAGCGCGGGCGGGGTGGTCGGAGGGCGTCTGCCCATCCCTCCGTGCCTCTCCCATCCCTCTCCTCCCGAGAACGCCCGCGCCGGTGGGGAGTTTGCGCCACCCCGCCCGGGGCTCCCCTTCGTCATTCCGCATTCTCCATTCCGCACTCGATGAACGTCGTCCGCCTGATCACCCAGAAGCGCGACGGGGGCGAGGTCGCCCCCGACGACCTCACCGCCCTCGTTGACGCCTACACGGCCGGCGACGTGCCCGACTACCAGATGGCCGCGTTCCTCATGGCCGCCTTCGTGCGCGGGCTGGGCGACGCCGAGGCCGCCGCGCTCACACGCGCCATGCTCCACAGCGGCCGCGTCCTTGACCTGAGCGACGTGCCTGGCGCCAAGGTCGACAAGCACTCGACGGGCGGCGTAGGCGACAAGGTGTCGCTCGTGCTCGCCCCGCTCGTGGCCGCGTGCGGCGTGCCGGTGCCCATGATCTCGGGGCGCGGGCTCGGCCACACCGGCGGCACGCTCGACAAGCTCGAAGCCATCCCCGGATTCCGCACCGACCTCTCGATCGATGAGTACCGCGACGTGCTCGGCCGCGTGGGGACCGTCATGATCGGGCAGACGGCCGAGATCGCGCCGGCCGACAAAAAGATCTACGCGCTCCGCGACGTGACCGGCACCGTCGAGTCGATCCCCCTCATCGCCGCCTCCATCCTGTCGAAAAAGCTGGCCGAGGGCATCGACGCGCTCGTGCTCGACGTGAAGTGCGGGCGGGGCGCGTTCATGAAGGACGAGGCGCAGGCGCGGCGCCTCGCCGAGACGCTCGTCGGCGTGGCCGAGCGCGAGGGGACGCCCGCCGTCGCGCTCCTCACCCGCATGGACGTCCCGCTGGGCCGCGCGGTCGGGAACGGCCCCGAGACCGCCGAGGCCGTCTCCATCCTGCGCGACGAGACGCCGACCGGCGGCGCCTGCGACGACACCGTCGAGGTCACGGTCGCGCTCGCCGGCGAGATGCTGGCCCTGGGCGGGGCGGCGCCCGACGCACACGCGGGGCGGGAGCAGGCCCGCGCCGCGCTCGCCGACGGGAGCGCGCTCGCCACGTTCCGCGCGCTCGTCGAGGCCCAGGACGGCGACGCGTCCGTGCTCGACCACCCCGCCCGGCTCATGGGCGAGCCCGTGGCGACCGTCGAGGCCGACCGCGCGGGCACCGTCGCCGACGTCGACGCGCTCGCGCTGGGCTACGCCGCCGTCGCGCTCGGGGCGGGGCGGGCGCGGAAGGAGGACGCCGTGGACCCGAAGGCCGGGTTCGTCCTCAACAAACGACCGGGCGAGCCCGTAGAGGCCGGCGAGCCGCTCGCGTTCGTCTACGCCTCCGACCCGGACCGCGCCGACACCGACGCCGTGCGGGCCGCGTTCACGGTCTCCGACGCCACCCCGCCCCGCCCCGCCGCCCTCGTCCTCGACCGCTACGCGGGTGGGGCGTGGGACGGACGCGCGGGCGGGGCGGATGGATCGGCCTGACCGCACGCCCGTTACATTCCCTCCCCCCTGCCTCACCCGCCCCGCCCGCCGCTATGTGGAAGCGTTTCACCCGTCTCATCAAGTCCATGTTCGGCGGGGCCGTCTCCGCGATGGAGGACCCCCGGCTGATCCTGGAGCAGAACATCCGGGAGCTGAACGACCAGGTCCCCAAGATGAACGAGAACATCGCGACCGTGAAGGCGAATGCGATGCTGCTCCAGAAGGAGCACCGGAAGTACACGGCCGAGCAGCAGGCGCTGACGAACAAGATCAAGGCCGCCATCAACGCCGGCCGCGACGACATCGCGCAGCGTTACGCCGTCCAGCTCCAGTCGACCAAGGAGGCCCAGGCGCGGACCGGCGAGCAGCTCGAGTTCGCCGAGCAGGCCTACGAGAAATCGCTCCAGGTCAAGAAGGCGTTCATGCGCGAGCGCGAAAAGAAGATCTCCGAGGCCAAGGAGGCCCTCCGCACGCACGAGCGGGCCAAGTGGCAGGCGAAGATCGCCGACACGCTCGAGCAGTTCGAGGTCGCCGGCGTCGACCAGACGCACTCCGAGATGATCCGGCGCGTGAACGAGCAGTCGGCCAAGAACGAGGCGCGCATGGAGATGGCCCTCGACTCGGTCGACACCGAGGCCATGCAGATCGAGGAGGACGCGCAGGAGCTCCAGGGCGCCGAGCTCGTCAAGCAGTTCAAGCTGGAGATGGGCGTGTCTGAATCGCCCGCCCGCGAGTCCGCGCCCGCCCCGGCCCTCCAGATCCCCGACGAGCCCGCCCCGGCCGAGCGCACCGCCGGCCGCGACCGGACGCGGACGGAGTAGCAAGAGGGATCGTAGGGATAGGGAATGGAGGGATAGGCAAACGTTGCCCTCGACCGCCCCGCCCCGCTCCCCCTCTGCTCATCCCTTTGTCCCTCGTATCCCCCATCCCTCCCCCACCATGTCCCCCGAAGAGTTCGAGCGGCTGAAGGCCGAGGAGAAGGCCCACCTCCGCAAGCTCCGCGACCTCAAGCAGACCTACCGCGGGCTCCAGAGCAAAAAGTCCACGGCCGACGCTCTCAACGAGATCCAGAACTCCGACGTCGCCGACGAGACCGACCGGCTGACGCAGGAGATGCTCCGCGAGTCGGCCCAGCAGGAGGCGCGGCTCGAGCTGGCCCTCGAAGGGCAGGCCCCGCAGACCGGCAACGTCGAGGACCTCGACCGCGACGACCTCGCCAAGGCCGAAGCCGAGGCGCTCGTCAAGCAGATGAAGGCGGCCATGGGCGGGGCGCTCCCCGACGAGCCCACGCCCAACCTGGCCATCGACCCCGCCCGGAACCCGGACAGCCCGTTCGTCACCGACCCGAACGAGTCGCACGGCCAGCGCCCGGCCCACCCCGCCGGCCCGACCGGCGAGCCCATCCCGCCTGACGACGCGGGGCGGGGCGGGGCGGACAAGACGATCGGGCGCGCCCCGCTCGCGGGCGACCCGCCGCCGACCGACCGCGACGGCAAGACCATCGGCCGCTCAAAATCCTAGTTGCGTGTTCCGTGTTGCGTCTCTCCTAGCGGACGCCACACACGGAACACGAGACACGTAACAGCCCGATGCCCGACGAGCCGATCAACTTTACGAAGGAGGCGTTCATGAGCCCGGTCAACCTGGGCTTCTTGATCCTCGCCCTCGTCGTCGCGCTCCTCGCGGGCGGGGTGACGGCGAACGTGCTCCTCGTGTTCGCGGCGGCGGCCGAGCTGCTGTACCTGGGGACCGTCCCCCGCAACGACCGCTACCGGCGGGCCGTCCGCGCGCGGAAGATCGGGGAGCGCCGGAAGGAGCCCCGCGACCGCGACGTGTTCCGCACGCTCGCCAAGGACGACCAGAAGCGGTACGTCCGGTTCCGCAACATGGAGAAGGCGATCAAGGACAACTACGCCAAGCTCCCGTACTCCAGCCAGGGGCTCCTCGACGCCCACCTCCAGAAGCTCGACGGGTTGTTGGACGCCCACCTCAACCTGCTCCAGCTCAAGGAGCGCTACGTCCAGTTTGCCCGGCGGACCGGCGAGGCCGACATCGTCGACGCCATCTCCGGGCTCCGCCACGAGATGCAGGGCGACCCGCCCCGCGTGCGTGCCATCAAGGAGCGGCGGCTCGTGATCCTGGAAAAGCGGCTCGACCGATTCAAGAAGGCCGGCGAGAACCTGGCCATCATCGAGGCCCAGCTCGAGACCATCGAGGACGTGACGCGCTACGTCTACGAGCAGTCGCTGACGATGCAGAACCCGGAGGAGGTCTCGTTCCAGCTTGACACGCTGATGTCGGAGGTCGAGGAGACGCAGCTCTCGATGGAGGCCATCGAAGACTCGCTCGGGACGAGCGGCCTGACGGAGCTGGACCTGGAGGCGTTCGACGCCTCGCCGGCCGGCAAGGTCGGCCGGATCGACGCCGGCCTCCTCGACGACATTGACAGCCTCTCCGAGCCGCCGCCCACGTCCGAACGCCGCCGCTCGCGCGAGCGGTAGACGGGAGACGGGCGGGGTGGCCAGCTCGACCGCCCCGCCCCGCCCGGCGATGACCACGTGCCCGGAGACCGCTGCGCCCCCCCAGGGCGGGGCGGTGTCCGTAACCTCTCCGCCGCCGTCCACGGGCGGGGCGGCCGCACTCAGCGCGACCCCGAACCGGAAGGATTCGTCACCCTGTACCCGTCACCCATCTCTCAACCGTGCCCGACTTTCAGACCCTCCAGACCGAGACGGACGCCGACGGCGTGCTCACGATCACGCTCGACCGGCCGGACGCGCTCAACGCGCTCAGCCAGCAACTCGTGGCCGAACTGAGCAAGGCGCTCCGCCTCGCGCGCCAGGACAGCGTCCGCGGCGTCGTGATTACGGGGGCGGGCGAGAAGGCGTTCGCGGCCGGCGCCGACATCGGCGAGTTCGCAGGCATGGAGCCGCTCGACGCCCACCGCTTCGCCGCGCGCGGGCAGGCCGTGTTCAGCGGCATCGAGAGCACGCCGAAGCCAGTCGTGGCCGCCGTCAACGGGTTCGCGCTGGGCGGCGGGTGCGAGCTCGCCATGGCGTGCCACCTCCGGGTGGCCTCCGAGACGGCCCAGTTCGGGCAGCCCGAGGTGCAGCTCGGGCTCATCGCTGGGTACGGCGGGACGCAGCGGCTCCCGCGCCTCGTCGGCCGCGGCATCGCGACCGAGATGCTGCTGACCGGCGACCGGGTCTCGGCGCAGCGGGCGTACGAGATCGGCCTAGTCAACCGTGTGGTGCCGGCTGAGGAGCTTATCCCGACGGCCAAGCAGTTCGTGCTCACGATCGCCTCGAAGGCGCCCGTCGCCGTGGCCATGACGCTCCAGGCGCTCCGCGCGGCGGACCTCCCGCTCCCGCAAGGGCTTCAGCAGGAGGCCGCGCTCTTCGCCCAGTGCGCGGCGACCGAAGACTTTGCCGAGGGCGTGGGCGCGTTCCTCAACCGCGAGACGCCGCAGTTCCAGGGCCGGTAGCGCTGGGGGCGCCCGCCCCCCGCCCCGCCCCGACGCCTTATGTCGCCCACCGCTCAGATCCTGCTCATCGGGCTCATGCTCCTCCTGAGCGCGTTCTTCTCCGGCTCGGAGATCGCGTTCGTGACGGCGAACCGGCTCAAGACCGAGGTCCGAGCTCGGCAGTCGGGGTGGGTCGGCCGCGTGGTCCAGGACTTCCTGGCCGACCCCGGTACGTTCCTCACGACGACGCTCGTAGGCAACAACGTGGCCCTCGTCGTCTACTCGACGCTCATGAGCTTGGCGCTCGAAGGGCCGCTCCGGGCGTTCTTCGCCGGGACGCTCGGGATGGCCGACCCGACCGGGACCGTCCTCCTGACGCAGACGGTGATCGCGGCGCTCGTGGTCCTCGTCGTCGGCGAGGTGATCCCGAAGTCGCTCCTTCGGCAGCCGGCGGGCGGGGTGGTCTTCGCGCTCGCCACCCCGCTCTGGGTCACGTACTGGGTGTTCTGGCTCCCGATCAAGCTGGCGGGGTGGGTCTCGGGCGGGCTCGTTCGCCTCGTCGGCGGCGAGCCCGACACGCTCCAGCAGTTCCTGCGGCGCGACTTCGAGCTGGTCATCCGCGAGAGCCGCGAGACGGGCACGCTCGACCTGGACGAGGAGGGCTCGGAGATCCTCTCGAACGTGTTCGAGCTCCGCAGCCTCCGCGTCAAGGACTCGATGGTGCCGCGGACCGAGATCGTGGCCGTCGAGGAAGGGGCGAGCCTCGCGGCCGTCCGCCAGACGTTTATCGAGACGGGCTTTAGCCGGCTCCCCGTCTACCGCGAGAACGTGGACCGGATCGTCGGCGTGGTCCTCGCGCACGACCTGTTCCACGCGCCGGACTCGCTGGCGGCCATCCTCCGCCCCGCCCGCATGGTGCCCGAGTCGAAGCCGGCCCGCGACCTCCTGTTCGACTTTCTCCAGGGCGGCTCCACGATGGCCGTGGCCGTCGACGAGTACGGTGGGACGGCCGGCGTGGTCACGATCGAAGACCTGCTGGAAGAGCTGTTCGGCGACATCCGCGACGAGCACGACGCCGCCGCCGCCCCGGTCCGCCGGATTGACGAGCGGACGGTCCACGTCCACGGCCGGGTTGAGTTGGAAGACCTGGAGGCCGAGTCCGGCGTCGTCCTCCCCGCCGGCGACTACGACACCGTTGCCGGCTACCTGCTCGCGCACGTCGGGAGCGTCCCCCCGGAGCGCGAGGTGTTCGAGTTGGACGGACACCGTTTTACGGTTCTGACGGCGAGTCCGAGCCGGATCGAGACGGTCCGCATCCAGAGGCTGTAGACCCGCTGCGCGTGCAGGACATGGGAACGGGAAGGGCGTGGAGCCGACCACCCCGCCCACGTGATGGCCGTGGCGGACACATGACTATGAGGACCGCCCCGCCCCTCTCTCTGCCCCATTCCCAGTTCTCCGTTCCCATTTCCTCTCTCCCCCCCTTCCTCGCCCTCGACGCCGGCAACTCGTCCGTCAAGGCCGGCGTGTGGGCGGGGCGGTGGGTCCGCGTCGAGCGGTGGCCCTCGGACGGTGCCCCGCCCGAGGTGTGGGCGGGGCGGTTCCGGGACCTGTCGCCTTGCGCGTCCGCCGTCGGGATCGCCTCGGTCGTCCCCGCCCTGACGCCCGCGCTCGCGGAGGCGGCGGAGGCCGCGTGGTCCGCCCCGCCCGCTGTCGTGTCGGCGGCGCTCCCGCTCCCCTTCCGCCTCGCCTACCAAACGCCCTCGACGCTCGGGGCCGACCGGCTGGCAGCGGCGGCGGCCGCGTGGGCGCTCGTGGGCGGCCAGCGGCCAGTGGTGGCGCTCGACGCCGGCACCGCCGTCACGCTCGATGTCGTGAGCGCGGAGCCGGCCTACCTGGGCGGCGCCATCCTCCCCGGCCCCGACCTCCTGCGCCGCTCGCTCGCCCGCGGCACGGGCCAGCTCCCGGACATTGCATGGGCCGCCCCGCCCGAGCCCGTCGGCGCGTCGACGGCCGAGTCGATCCAGGCCGGACTCACGGCGGCGCTCGTGGGCGGGGTGGAGCGGCTCCTGCGCCAGACGGCCGAGGCGCTTGGCGCCCGCCCCGCCCTCGTCGTGACCGGCGGGTGGGGGCCGTGGATGGCCGAGCGCGTGCCGGGCGTCGACCGCGTCGAACCCCACCTCGTGCTCGACGGCGTGCGCCTCTTGACCGCCCCGCCCCAGTAGGCTGCCCGGGCGGGGCGGCTAGTGGTCGAGGTCCAGGAGCGACTGGACGCGCGCGAGGACCATGTCGATGGCTACCTCGTTGCGGCCGCCGCGCGGGATGATGACGTCGGCGTGGCGCTTTGAGGGCTCGACGAATTCGAGGTGCATCGGGCGCACCGTCCGCCGGTACTGGTCGAGCACGGACTCGACGGAGCGGCCGCGCTCGTGGAGGTCCCGCTCGATCCGCCGCATGAGGCGGACGTCGGGGGCCGCGTCGACGTAGAGCTTGACGTCCATGCGGACGCGGAGCGCGGGCTCGGCGAGCACGAGGATGCCGTCGACCAGGATGACGGGGCGGGGCTCGACCGTCTCCGTCTCCTCCAGCCGCCGGTGCGTCTCGAAGCTGTACGTCGGCTTCTGGACGGGCTCTCCGGCGAGGAGCCGGTCGAGGTGGTCGACCAGGAGGTCGGACTCCAGCGCGTCCGGGTGGTCGAAGTTGAACCGCGCCCGCTGGTCCGGCTCGAGGTGCGCGAGGTCGTGGTAGTACGCGTCGTGGTCGAGCAGCGCGATCCGCCGCGGCCCGAACCGCTCCATCACGCGGCGCTGGACCGTCGTCTTCCCCGACCCTGACCCGCCCGCAATACCGATGACGACGGACACGGGCGGGGCGGCGGAAGGGGCGGGGCGGTAGAGCGGGCGGGGCGGCGGAACGGGCGACCTAGTCGTCGTCCTCGTCGCGCTCGCGCGCCGCCTTCGCTGCGGCGGCCTCGGCCTCCTCCTGCGCCCGCGCCTTCCGCCGGGCCTTCCGCCGGGCCTCCCACCCCGGGCTCGACACCATGACGACGGTCCCGCCCCCAGACTCGTCGATCTCGGACCCGTCGTGGTCTACCTCGTATCCGTCCGGCGCCTCCCACTCTTCGAGGGCTTCGACGCCGTCGGCCGTCTCGTTGACGATGAACGCGACGAGGGCGCCGCGCAGCTCTTTGACGCCGTGGGAGACGGCGGTCCGCTCGCCGCTCTCGTCTTCGCGGTAGAACTTGAGCCGGATCATCCGGGCGTACGTCCCCGCGTCGTCCCATGCCGCCTCGTGCGTGCCGGAGAGGAGGTTCCAGACCGCCTGCCCCTTGAGGAGCGCGTTGAGGTGATCCGAGAGCACCGGCCGCCAGTAAGACGCCACCTTGCCCAGGTCGCCCACCTTGGCGTCCATCCGCAGACGGTAGTTCGGGATCAGGTCGTCGGGGCGGAGCAGCCCGAACAGACCGGAGAAGATGACACCGTTCTCCAGCAGGCGACGTTGGGACCCCGTCGGGAGGCCTGCAAAGTCCATCGCGGCGTACATCACGCCCGGGCTGTACCGATCGACGGCCGCCATGAGCGGGCTCCGGTAAATGTCCCGGTTGATCGCGACGGCCTCCTCTAGCGTATCCCCCTTGACTCCGAGCAGCGCCCCGAGCTCCTTCTCGGTGGCCTCCTCCATCTGCGTTTGGAGAGCGTCGATCAGCGCGCGCCTTTCGGGGTTCAGCTCGGAAAAGTAGTTGAACGTGTTCGACGAGCGGTAGTCGAACATGTCGGGCGCGAGCGGGTTGCCGCCGGCCTCTTTACCCTCCGCGCTGGGAAGGAGGATGGAAAAACGCACGTGTGGGGGCGGGGTGAGGGCGGGGCGGGTTCGACGTTACGAGGACCGTCCCTTTCGGGCCTGCATGATGAGGGCGTCGGCCTCGCTTAGCAGGCTCTCCGCCTGCCTGCGGGCATCGGACACGATGTCGTCGGCCCGCTGGCGGGCGTCCGTGGGCACGTCGGCGCCGTCGAGCCGGTCCACGAGACCCGCCAGGTCGCTGGCCCATCGGTCAAGGAGGTAGGCCGCGCGACGACGGAGCTGGCGCCCCTCGTTGGGGGCCAGGAGGAGGCCAAAGGCTACGCCCGAGGTTCCTCCGACGAGGAACCCCCAGACGGCGGCACGGACAGACCGGCTACGCTGACTCATGGAGACGGAGAGCGAGGAGGGGCGGGGTGGGGCACTCGCAGCAAGGCCTCCCCTGCACGTGGGACGCCCGGCTCGGCCTAGAGGCCGGCGCACCGTGGCGCGGCCGGCCGCAGCCGAACGCGTCCGGTACCGCCCGCCGACCGGGGTGCTACCGGCCCTTCTTCTTGTGCCGGTTCTTGCGGAGGCGCTTTTTCCGCTTGTGAGTGGCGATCTTGTGGCGCTTGCGCTTACGTCCGCTGGGCATAGGGACTGGGAGTTGGTGGGCGTTCGAACACGAACAGAGACCTCAAAGTAACGCTAGCACGTCGGCTTTCGCCGAAATGCGCGGGACTCGGTGCAGGCTTCATACGAGACGTAGCTACCGCCGCCCGGTTCGGACGTCCTGGCGAATCCGTTCTCTAACACACCGAAGACGCGGGGCGTCTCCGATCGGCCACACAGCCGTCCAGGATCAGAGACGCTTCGCCACCGCAACTCTGCCCCTCCGTGCGCCCAGGGGGAACGCGGGAGAGACTATGGAGCGGGGACAACGGTTGGCATGCGCATTGCCGTAGGTCCGGTACGTCCGTGAGTCGTGCACAGCACGGCGGGGACGTTGAAGAGCGATGCCAGTGCGCATAGCGGCCCGAAAACGGGTCCGCGCACGTCGGGCGGACACGCACGGGTGAGCGTGTCCGCCCGGCTTCGTTCTGTGCGGTCGCACCGGTGGCGGAGCGGCCGTGAAGTGGGCGGGGTGGAGACTGAGGAGTCTCGGTCGTACGTTGTCCCCTCTGCCTGGCTTCGGCGAGGCGCTGTTCCTTGGGGATGACTTGGTTTCGACGAGAGACGTGTGCGGCGAGCTGCGCGCCGGGTGGTGTCCGATACGCCCGTGACACCCATCGGACCGCACTTGTAGCTGCGAACGACTACTCCTACTCGCTGGCCGCGTAAACACGCCGCTAGCTGTCTCGCACAGTGGGTGCTCACTGTCGCTGTGCGAGACACCGACTAGAGTGAGCTGGTCCCGGAGGCTCCGGCTGAGCCGAACGGACGAGAACCAACCAGCCTGCGTTTGACCGGAAGCCCGTCGGCGGGCCACGCCGGACAAGCAAAGACCTTTAAAGCGCCGACTACGCGTGTAGACGCTCGGACTGTAGCGTTTCTCGGACCCGGGTTCGACTCCCGGCATCTCCACAACAGACCGCCCCTTTTCGGCCATTGAAGCCGAGGAGGGGCGGTTCTAGTTTGGGCACTGCCGGAAACACTGCCGGATTTTTCCGCTGTGCCCACTTTGGCCCCCTTCCCCCACTCCGGGCGGCCCGCCCGTCACGCTCCCCGACGCCGCCGCGCTGGCGGAGGCGCTGGGTGACGCGCGCGTGGCGAAGGCGCTCCGGCTCGCGCTCCGCGACGCCGAGCTCCGACGCCGGTTCGAGATGCTCCGCCAGTCGGGCCAGACCGTCGAGGCGTCGGTGGCCGAGTTGCTCGGACCGCACGAAGATGACGAGGGCCGGCCGTACTACCTCAGCGAGGAGCGGGTCCGGACCGTGGTCTACCGGAAGTAGCCCTCTACCCCTCCTTCAGCCATGGGCCGCCGGGTGGCCAGTGGGCGTCGAGTGAGGGTTCGCGCCGGGCCGCGTCGAGTACGGGGAGCAGGAAGACGCGGAGGACGCCGACGACCTCGGCCAGCGTGGCCTCGTCGCTCAGCCGGCCGCGACGCACGAACGCGCGCCACTGCGTCTGCTTCCCGGTATCGGCGGCGAACTCGTTGGTGAGCGCCAGCGGGGCCGCGTGGGGGACGGGGGTCCCGCGCCGCTCGAACGTGGCGCGGACGGCCTCGGTGAGCGTGGGGCCGTCGAAGGCGTCGTGGCGGGCGAGGTGCCAGACGTCGTAGAAGTCCTTCATCCGGCTGTTGAGGATGCCGAGGGCGACCATCGCCTGGAGCTTCTCGGCGACGACGGTCTCCTTCGGGTAAGCTCGGAGCGTGGGCGGCGGGGCGTCGAGGAGCGTAGGGAAGGTGGCCTCCTCCGCCTCGGGCGTGACGGCGTCGCCGAACCCGACGTCGATCTTGAGGCGGACGCGGGCGTTGCCGACGCGGGCCTCGGCGCTCACGCGGACGCCCTCGTACTCCTGCTCCTCCCGGATGAGATCGCCCCGCACGGTACCGGAGTCGAACGTCACGCCGTCGTCCTCCACCTCAACGGTGAGGACCTCGCGGACGGCCCGTTCCACGTCGGCGATGGCGCTGGGGCCAGAGCCGAGGAGATCGAGGTCGCGCGTCGTCCGGTGGAGGTCGCCCTCCCACAGCACGAACAGCATCGCGCCCTTAACGACGAACCGCTCGCGGTGGGGGGACTGCCCCAGCCGGTAGAGGAAGCGCTCCAGAACGTAGCGGGTGAGGAGCGCTTGGAAGCCCCCGCCCTCGGCGCGGGCACGGTTGAGGAGCCGTTGGCGGACGGACGCGGCCTTGCTCGACTCTGCACTCATGCGACGGCCTCGAGATAGGGGCGAATCACGGTCGAGACGCGGCAGACCTGGGCGGCCCGCCAGAGCGCGTCCGCATCGAAGCCGTCGCTCCGACGGTAGTCCCGGAGGGCCTCGATGGCGACGTCGAGTCCGACCCGGCTTCGGTACTTGAAGCAGTCGGCGACGGTCTTCGCCGCGCCATAGACCTTGACGTCGACGCCCTCGACCTCGTGGGCCTCGACGCCGTGGGCGAACGCCTGGCCGGACATGTAGACGACGCGGAGCGGGATGGCCTCGGGCTCGGGCCGCCACGCCTTGTTCTCGATGGCGACCCACACGTCGAACGGGTCCTGCGTGGTGAAGTCGTGGAACCGGAGGGCCGAGAGGAGGCAGACGACGCCGTGGGGGACCCGACGGGCGGCCTCGACGAGCGTGTGGTACTCGGAGACGTCGGCGTCGGCGAGGACGTAGAGGCCGCGCCCAACGCGCTCGAGCACGCCCCGGCGGTGGAGACGGGCGAGGGTCTGGCGGGGGATGCCGAGCGGAGCGAGGTCCTTCGGGCGGAGGACGCCTCGCTGGCGGGCGAGGTCGAGGAGTTGGTCGGCGTGCGTCACGAAGTCTAGGTACTTGGCTTCAGGTACCGAGGAAATGTAACAACCACGCCCCCTCGTGTCTTCGGCTAACCCACCTCGCGGTGTCGCTGGGCGCTCCCGAGGTTGGGAAGACGACCTGGACGGCCACGGAGCCGACGCCGAGGTTGAGGACTCACCCCCCAGACAGACCCATGGCCATTCTCGATCGAGGCATCCTCGGCGGCGGCCGGAACGCCGTCGGCACCGTCGTCATGACCAAGTGGCGCGGGAAGGACGTGATCCGCTCCCGCGTGACGCCCGCCAACCCCCAGACCGCCGCGCAAACGACCCAGCGCGACCTGTTCGCCCAGCTCACCCGGGCCGGCTCGTCTCTCATGGACGCGTTCGTCCGCCCGTACTGGCGCCGGTTCGAGCGGTCGGGCCGGAACGCGACGACGGCGTTCAACGAGTTCGTCCGCGCCAACGTCCGCATCATGCGCTCCGACGCCGTGGCCGGCGAGCCGGCCGGCACGTTCGACGCGGCGCAGATGCTCCTCACGCGGGGCGGGCTCGCGCCGGCCGAGCCGACGGCGCTCGCCGACGACGGCGCGGGCGACACGCTCGTGACGTGGGACGTGGCCGGCGGGCAGCCGGACGACGCGATTGCGGTCGTCGTGGCCGGGCCGGACGGCGCGGCGCAGGACGTGCTGACCGGCCTCACGCGGGCCGACGGCCAGGCGGCGCTCGGCGTCCCGTTCGCCGACCGGGCCATGTACGCCGTCCACGTCGTGCCGTACCGGCCCGTTGCCGGCGGCGACCCGAAGCTGGCCTTCCACGGGTCGGTCCGCTACGACGCCGACGCCGCGGCCGACGTCGTCGTGACGGGCGCCGAGAAGCGGGCCGCGTTCCAGGCCGGCGGCGGCGACGCAGGCCCGGTCCCGGACGAGGCCGGCGCGCTCGTCTAACCCCGGGCTCACCCGAGGCGCCGGCCTTGCTCTCGCTCGTTCCGACCGTCCTCCGGTAGGAGTTGGTCAGGAGCGAACTGGGAGCGGGGCCGGCGCCGTCTCCGACCGGACCGATGGACTCCCACGCTCAGACCCCGCCCGTCGAGGGCTGGCTCGCCCGGAACGCGCTCCACCTCGTCGTGGCCCTCCTCGTCGCGCTCTTCGGGTGGAGCGCGAACCGGACGCTCGACGGGGTGGCCGAGGACATCGCCGTGAACACGGCCCGGCTCGAGCGGCTGGCCGAGTCGCTCGGCGGCGTGCTCGTGGACCAGGCGAGCCAGGAGCGGCGGATCGAGCACGTCGAGCGCCGGCTGGACCACCTTGAGGCCCGGCTCGACCGCTGACCTCTCACTCGACCCCCTGAGACCGATGAAGGCCGAGAAGTTCTTGACCGCGCTGCTCCTCGCAACCGGCACGGCCGTCTACGCCACGTTCACCGACGGGGGCGACGGGGCCGTGACCCCGATCGAGCTCTCGGGCTTCGCAGCGGGTCTCCTGAAAGCCGCCCTGGCCGTCGGGCTGTTCTGGGCGTTCGACCGGTACGTCTTGGACGAGATCGACACGGTGGCGGAGCTGAAAGCGGGGAACGTGGCGTACGCGCTCGCGCTCCTCGCGCTGGCGGTGCTCCTCGCGGCGACCGTGGCCACGGCACAGCCGGCGGTTACGCTGCCCACTGCGACGGAGACAGATGGCGAGGCGGCGTGCCGGTGCGTCTGCTCGTGCACGCCGCCAGCGGGCGGACGGGCAGAGCGAGGTCCCTCCGAGGTCGTGCGCGCGCGGCCGGCCCACCTCGACACGGCGCTCGCCTACCTCGGGACCGTCGAGCGGGGCAGGAACAATCGGGGGCCGCGGGTCGAGCGGTTCCTCGGGTCGGTCGGGCTCGGGCCGGGGAATCCGTGGTGCGCGGCCTATGTCAGCTACGTGCTCGACGTGGCGGGCGTCCGGGCGCCGCTCGATGGGCGGCGGCGCGTGATCCGGTCGGGGCTCGCGGCCCGGTTCATCACGGCCCGGTCGATCCGGGCGAGCGAGGCGCTCCGGGGCACGAAGAAAGTGCCGTCGGGGGCCGTCGTGGTGTGGCGGAAGGGAAACGGACCGTACGGGCACGCGGGGTTCGCGGTGACCTGGGACGGCGCGAGTGGCGAGACGGTCGAGGGCAACACGTCGTCTGGCCAAGCGGGGAGCCAGCGCGATGGGGATGGCGTGTGGCGGCGCGAGCGGCGGATCACGCCCGGGAGCTACTTCCGGATCGTCAGCTTCACGCCAGTCGATCCGGCGTATTGGCGATGACCAGGAACAGGATGACGGCTGTCAGCCTGTTGATACGGCGAGTGAGGTGTCTGGGCCCACGCCGTTTGCAACCCCGTCGCAGGCGCGAAGCCTCGCACACGCTACGAGGTCTCGCAGGGCGCCTCCCGTCTCTCGGCAGGCACCCTCGTCGCCGACCACGTGGAGGCCCGCTCGCGCGCGGGTCACCGCGACGTTGAGCAGATTGACCTCGCCGCTAACCCAAGAAGCGGAACCAGGCCAGATGCCTAATGCGACGACGGATGAGAGGAGCATGACGTCTCGCTCGTCGCCCTGGAAGGCGTGAGCCGCCCCGACGGTTGGGGGCGGGCGGGAAGCCCATAGATCGAGCCGGCGCACTCGGTCGCGGATCGCATCCGCCTGGGGTCGGAACGGCGTCACAATTCCGATCGAGAGGTCCGTGTTGGCGAGGTGGCCCGCAGCCGACCACTCTGTGAGGAGACGGATGATGGCGTCGATCTCGGCATCGTTGATCCAACTCGACCGGACGCGACGGGCCTGGCCAGCGACGTGGTGCCAGACGAGGCCGTGGAGTGGCGGGGGGATGCGGGCTGTGTACTGCTCGGGAGTGGTCCGCACGAGGAGTTGGTCCCGCCCCTTGTAGACGGCACGCGCAGGGAACGCCACGATCTCGGGGTGGCACCGGTAGTGCTCGCGGAGAAAGACGCGATGGCCTCCGGCTTCGGAGAGGGCCGCCTCGGCGGCGTCGTAGGTCGAGTTCCGAACGTAAGAGAGGCGAGGGAGCAGGTCCGTGACCCCTGCCCGCTTGGCGAACCGAGCTTCCGCTTCCTCGCCGACGGACGTGATGTGGCGGAGCTGGTACGGGTCCCCGATCACGACGGCCCGGCGGGCCCGGTAGAGGAGGGCACGGCGGAGGCGAGGTCGCACTGGCTCGCCTCGTCGATGACGACGAGGTCGAAGAGGGCGGGCTGGAGGGGGAGGGCGTTTCGGACGGAGAGGTTGTTGACCGCCCAGACCGGGAACAGGCGCGCCGCCCGCTGTTGCGCGCTCGTCAGCTTCTTGACTGCTGCCGGGAATCCGTAGTCCTTGACGAGCTTCCAGAACGCGCTGACGGTCCCGAAATAGCCGTTGAGGGCAGACTTGGTCTCGGGGACATCTGATCCTGACCCGGTGTAGCGGCTCTCCCGCACTTTGTGTGATCACGCCGAGCACAGGACGCGCTTGCGGAGCAGGTCGAAGCCGGCCCGGCCGTACATCTGGCGCTTGAGCATCTTCAGCCGGTTGATCTGACCCTCCGCCTGACCGCTGCTCCACGGCTCGTCCAGCGCGGCGCGGACGGCGGCGTAGTCCCGACGCAAGCCGTCCGAGAAGGTCGCCAGCGCGGAGATCCCGCTCGTGCGGCTCGCCTCCAGCCAGCCGTCGAGGTCGTCCGGCCGCTTCTCGCGCACCATCCGGTTGTACAAGCGCGCGAGATCGTGGAGACGTGCGACCTCCGTGTCCTGTCGGACGTGGGCGAGCACGGCCGTCTCCGATGCGTCGAGCGCTTCAGGGTCGCGGACGAGCAGCCAGGCCAGCTTCCGCGTCGACGGCAGACGTCCGCGGCGCGGTGCGCTCTCGACCGGCTCGCGGAGCCCCGTCAGGTACTTGCGGGGCGTTCGGGGGTGGGGCTCGGTCCGGCGGCCCTGCGCCCAGCGCGAGACCGGGCGCGATGACCTGGAGTAGCCGAGCGCTCCGATCTCGCGGTAGAGCACGAGCGCGCTCCGCTCGCCCTCCGCCCACCGCGCGTTGAGGTGCTCCTGATAGGGCGCCAGGACGCTCGGCGGCACCGAGTGGCGTCCGCGCTCAGGGAACGCGTCGGCGGCGAGGTACTTGGCTACGGTCTTGCGGTCGATCCGGAGCGCGTGGGCGATCTGGAGCGCGTTGAGGCCGTCCTCGGCGTGGAGCCGTCGGACCTCGACGTATCGGGCGTGGTGCCGGTCGCGACTGGCGGCCGACGCCGCCCGCTCGGCGGCCGTCCGTCGTCCAGGCTGGTACTCCGATGCCGGAAGGCTCTCTACTCCTGGAAGCGTCCTCAGCCGCCCGCGGACGCTCGTCAGGTGCCGGACGAGCACCTGGCGGAGATTGTGCAGCAGGTGCCACCGGTCCGCGACCTGGGCCGCGTCGGGCGCCCCCTCAGAGACCGCACGGGCGTACTCGGTCGAGCGGTCGCGTGCGACGACCTCGACGCCGGGGTGATCGCGGAGCCACGCCGAGACAGCCGTCGACGTCCGGTCTGGTAGCAAATCGACAGGACGGCGCGTCTCCAGGTCGATGAGGATCGTGCCCCACGAGCGGCCCTTGCGCCATGCCCAGTCGTCGAGGCCGAGCACGCGGGGCGTCTCGGCCTCGGGCACCGGGTGCCGGTGGAGGAGCCGGAGGACGGTGTCGGGGCTCGTCGGCATCCGCAGGTCACGGAGCAGCCGTGCGCCCGGCTCGGCCCCCGTCGCGAGTCCGGTGCGGACCTGCGACGCGGCCAGGCGGTCCGTCCGCCGGGCGTGGCGGGCGACGAGATCGGGGAACGGCTCGGCGAACGTCCGTCGCGGACAGGCCTCGCTCAGGCAGCGGAACCGTCGGACTCGGAGGCGCAGCCCGACGGCTCGGTCGCTGACGGGCAGGTCCGCCGGCGAGCGGGTGTAGAGGCCGTGGACGCGCCGCGAGCGGTGGCCGCACCCCGGGCAGACGGCGCTGCGGGCCTTGCTGCTCGCGTCGACGGTGAGGTCAGACGGGTCGGCCTGGACGGCGTCGAGGCGGCAGCCGGGGATGCGGAACGGGACGACGGAGGCGGCCATGCAGAGGCGGGCGGGTGAGCCTGCCCGAACGATCCCGTCGGAGCGCGACGCCGTCCGCGATCACACAAAGTGCGGGAGAGCCCGCCAGCCGGGTCAACTCCGCCTCGCCGCGCCCGCCGAGGGCGCGGGCGTAGACGCGGTCGGGCCGCTTGCGCTCGACGGCGGCGTCGAGCCCCCCGGTGACGAACCGCTTGCGGACGCGCTGCACGGTGGCGGCGCAGAGGTCGAGGGCCTCGGCGACGCGGGCGTCGCCCCAGGCGGGGCCGTCGGCATCGGTCTTGAGGAGCACGCGGGCGCGAGCGATGGCGCGGGCCGGGGCGGTGCCACGGCTAACGAAGAGGCGGAGGGCCTCGCGGTCGTCGTCGGAGAGGCGGACGGTGTAGCGGGCGGACATGAGCGTACGGGAAGCGAGCGTCCAACATAACCCATCAGACTTGACGCTTT